>DATBEM010000124.1:0-40056 GCA_036276115.1 Trebonia sp. | reverse complement strand
TCCCTGCCCCGCGCGACCCGCTCGGGCCGGCTAGCTCAGCCCGGCCGACTGGAGGAAGGAGGCCGCCACGGTCGAGTAGTTCGCGTGGTTGGTGATGACCTGGTTGTCCATCTGCAGCAGCGCGCTCGTGGTGAGCTTGGCGTCCACCGCGTTCAGGACGCTGGTGATCGTCGGCGTCGCGGCCGGCTTGTAGATCAGCGGGATCACGTTCTGGGCGGCGAAGTTGGACTTCGGGTCGCTCAGCGAGACCAGCTTGTCGCTGATGATCTGCGGCGTCGTGGTGAACACGTCCGCCGCCCCGACCTTGCCGCTGGTGAGGGCGGACAGGGTGATCGGGCCGGACTCATCGAGCGGGGTGAAGCCCTTGAAGACCACGCCATAGGTGTTCTTCAGCCCGGCGATGCCGTCCGAGCGGGTCTTGAACTCCGGCGGCCCGCCCAGGGTGAGCTGGCCGGCGACCGCCTTCAGGTCGGCGATCGACGTCAGGTGGTACTTCGCCGCCGTCGCGGCGGTGACCGTGATCGAGTCGCTGTCGGTCGCCGGGGCCGGGTTCAGCACCTCAAGGGTGGGCGGCAGCTTGGCGGCCAGGTCGGCGTCGACGTCGGCGGCCGACTTGGCGGTGGAGGTCTTGTCGACCTCGACCGACAGCAGGGTGCCGTTGTACTCGGGGATGATCGTGATGGCGCCCTTGGTGACCTGCGGGTAGTAGACCTCGCGGGCACCGATGTTCAGCTTCGGCGTCACCTTCACGCCCTTGGCCTGCAGGGCCAGGATGTAGATCTCGGCGATCAGCTCGTTCTCGGGGAAGTTGGCCGAGCCGACGACCACGCTGCCGGTCGAGCTCGGGGCCAGCGGGTTGCCGCCGCCCGCACCCGACGACGAGCTGGAGCTGCTCCCGCTCGGGCTGCCGCCCGCGCTGGAGCTGGAGCTGGAGCTGCCGCACGCGCTGATGGCGGCGACCGCGGCGACGGCCAGCGCCGCTACCGCGATCTTGCCGCCGGCGTGGCGGGCGGGTCTGGTGCGCATTTGGGTGTTCCTTTCGGCAAGGGACAAGGGGGTTATGCCCCGGTGAGGGGACGTGCTAGCCCTGGCGGCGCTGCCTGCGCAGCCCGGCCGGGACGACAATCCAGGAAAGTCCGGCGAACACGGCGAGGACCACGACCGCGAGCAAGACGACGAGGAGCGCCCCGCCTGCCACGGGGCCATAGTCGTTGCTGGCCAGGCCGTCGACGATGAACCGGCCGAGGCCTCCGAGGCCGATGTAGGCCGCGATCGTCGCGGTGGCCACCACGAAGATCGCGCTGGTGCGCAGGCCGACCAGGATGAGCGGCAGCGCTATTGGCAGTTCAACCTTCAGCATCTGCTGCACCGGAGTCATTCCCACGCCGCGGGCCGCGTCCCTGGCCCCGGGGTCTACTCCGGCGACGCCCTCGTAGGTGTTGACCAGGATCGGCGGGATGGCCAGCACCACCAGCGGCAGCAGCCAGTCCACGACCGAGAAGGGCAGCAGCACCGCCAGCAGGATCAGCAGCCCCAGGGTGGGGATCGCCCGCCAGCTGTTGGCCACGTTGATGACCACCGCCGCGCCCCGCCCGGTGTGCCCGATCACCGTCCCGGCCGGGATCGCGATCAGGGCCGCGATCGCCAGCGGCAGGAAGCTGTAGCCGAGGTGCGCGAGCAGCTGCTGCGGGATGTTGTCCGACCCGTGCCAGTGGCCGGGGTCGTTGATCCAGTTCCAGGCAAAGCTAAAGAAGCTCACGGGCACACCTCGCTCATGTGCGCACCGCCCAGGGGGTGACCGCGCGCCGGAAGGCGACCAGGATCAGGTCGCAGGCCAGCGCCAGCACGATGATGAGGACGAGGCCGACGTAGATCTCGGTCGGGAAGGAGCGCTGGAGGCCGTCGATGAACAGGTAGCCGAGGCTGGAGACGCCGATCAGCTGCCCGACGCTGGCCAGGCTGATGCCGGAGACCACCCCGACCCGCAGGCCGCCGATGATGACCGGGGCGGCCAGCGGCAGCTCGACCGTCACCAGCCGCCGCAGCGGCCCGTAGCCCATGGCCGTCGCTGCCTGCCGGACATTGTCGGGGACGGAGCGTACCCCGGTGACCACGTTCGGCATGATGACGCACAAGGAGAACACCGTGAGCGCGATCACCACGTTGGTGTCGGTCAGCCCGAACGCCGGGATCAGCGCGATGAACAGCGCCAGCGACGGTATCGCGTAGATCACGTTGATCGCGGTCAGCGTCGGCGGGTAGAACCACCGCCAGCGGGCCGCCATGATCCCGATCGGCAGCGCGATGACCAGGCCGATCAGCGCCGGGACGATCCCCAGGTACATGTTCTCCCGGGTGAGCTGCCAGATCAGCGGGCCGTTGGACCCGATCCAGGACCACGTCATGCCGACGCCTGGGGGACTTCGGACCCCTGGGGGACTTCGGCCGCGGCCGGGGTGGCCTGCTCGGCCTGGTCGGCGGCGGCGCGGGCGGCGGCGACGCTGTCGGCGTCGGCCGCGGACGCCGCGATCGCGGCCCGGATCTGGTCGAACGATGCCACCCCGAGGACCTGGCCGCCGTCATCGACGGCGATCCCGAGCCCGGCGGGCGACAGCACCGCCGCGTCCAGGGCCGCCCGCAGCGTGTCGGTCCCCGCCGTGAACGCGTGGCCGAACGGGTCCGCGGGCACGCTCGCCAGCGGCGCGGCGAGGTCCAGGCCGGCCAGCCGCTGGGCGGAGATCCAGCCCGCCGGCTGGCCGTCGGCGGTGACCAGCAGCCAGGGCCGGCCGGTCGCCTGGGTGGCGGCCCGCGCGTCGGCGACGGTCGCGGCCGCGTCGATGACCGGGGCCGCCTCCAGCGGCAGGTCCCCGGTCCCGAAGAACGACAGCCGCCGGATGCCCCGGTCGAAGCCGACGAACCCGGCCACGTAGTCGTCGGCCGGGACGGCCAGCAGCCGCTCGGGCGCTCCGGACTGGGCGACGGTCCCGTGCGGGCGGAACAGCGCGACCTGGTCCCCGAGCCTGATCGCCTCCTCGATGTCGTGCGTGACCAGCACGATCGTCTTGTGCAGGTCTGCCTGCAGGGCCAGCAGCTGGTCCTGCAGCGCGGTCCGGACCACGGGGTCGACCGCGCTGAAGGGCTCGTCCATCAGCAGGACGGGCGGGTCGGCCGCCAGCGCCCGGGCGACCCCCACCCGCTGCTGCTGGCCGCCCGACAGCTGGTGCGGGTACCGGGTCGCCAGGCTGGCGTCCAGGCCGACCAGCGCCAGCAGCTCGCGCGCCCGGGACCGCGCCCGGGCCCGGCGCCAGCCGTTCAGCACCGGCACGGTCGCGATGTTGTCCTGCACGGTGCGGTGCGGGAACAGCCCCGCCTGCTGGATGACGTAGCCGATGCCCCGCCGCAGCCGCGACGGGTCCTGCTGGCGCACGTCCTTGCCGTCCAGCAGGATGCGCCCCTCCGACGGCTCGATCAGCCGGTTGATCATCCGCAGGGAGGTCGTCTTGCCGCAGCCGCTCGGGCCGACGAGGACCATCGTCTGGCCGGCCGGGACCTCAAGGTCAAGGGCATCGACGGCCAGGGTTCCGTCCGCGTACCGCTTCGTAACCCGCTCGAAGGTGATCACGCCACTTCCAGGCCCTTCTCGATTTGACGGGCTTTCCGACCGTAATAGTGAGTAAATATAGCCAACCAGCCGGCCTGCCGGTGCCGGCCCCGCTCGCCCCCGGCCGCTGCGCACTGTTCCTGGTCGCGGCGCTCCCCGTCATCAGAGCACTGCTCAGCGTCAGATGCACTGCCCACCGTCAGATACTGCCCACGCAGGCAAGTCCCACGCATACCACCCTAGGCGATCGTGACTCCGATGACTGATCCGCGCGTCGTTCATGTCACAATGGGCAGATAACAGCCAAGCCCATCCGGGAGTCCGGATCTGACCTCTACTAGGATCCGCCTGTGGGAGACCGGATTGTTACCTGGCCGAACTTGCTCAGCGCGGCGAGGCTTGCCGGCGTTCCGGTGTTCCTGTGGCTCGTGATCGGGCCCCGGACTCCGCTCGCCGACATCATCGCGGTGGGGGTGCTCGCCCTGGCGGGGCTGAGTGACTGGCTGGACGGCAAGCTCGCGCGGGCGCTCAATCAGGTCAGCGAGCTCGGCAAGAGCCTGGACCCGGCCGCCGACCGGCTGTACATCGTCGCCGGGCTCGTGGGGCTGAGCGTGCGCGGCATCATCCCGTGGTGGCTGTTCGGCGCCCTGGTCGGCCGCGAGCTCCTCGTCGGGACCGCGATCCTGGTGCTGCGCCTGCGCACGGAGTACAGCGAGCTCCAGGTGGCGTTCGTCGGCAAGGCCGCCACCTTGTGCCTCATGTACGCATTCCCGCTGCTGTTCCTCGGCGCCCACGGGGGCGTCGCATCCGAGGTGGTCCGCATCATCGGGTGGGCATTCGCGATCTGGGGGACGGCCCTGTACTGGTGGGCCGCGTCGTTGTACCTGACTCAGGTAAGAGACCTGGCAGGAATCTCCCGGGGGACGACCCCCGTACCCCCGGGGCCTGTCCGGTGAAGTGCCGAGAATACCGGACAGGCAAGGGGGCGCAAGTGAAGGGAGTAGCCGCATCGTGAAGGCCGTTGTGATGGCAGGCGGCGAGGGCACCAGGCTCCGCCCGATGACCGCTAACCAGCCCAAGCCGCTGCTGCCGGTGGCGAACCGGCCCATCATGGAACACGTCCTCCGGCTCCTGAAGAGACATGGCTTCGAGGAGACCGTCGTCACGGTGCAGTTCCTCGCCGCCCTCGTGCGCAACTACTTCGGCGACGGCGAGGACGTCGGGATGCGCCTGCAGTACGCCACCGAGGAGACGCCGCTGGGCACGGCCGGCAGCGTCAAGAACGCCGAGGACGCCCTTAAGGACGAGCCCTTCCTCGTCATCTCCGGCGACGCCCTCACCGACATGGACCTGTCGGAGATGGTGCGGTTCCACAAGGAGAAGGGCGCGCTGGTCACCGTCGGGCTGACCCGCGTGCCCGACCCGCTGGAGTTCGGCATCGTCATCACCGAGGAAGACGGGCGGATCCAGCGGTTCCTGGAGAAGCCCACGTGGGGCCAGGTCTTCAGCGACACCGTCAACACCGGCGTCTACGTCATGGAGCCCGAGGTCCTGGCCGAGGTGTCGGCCAAGGAGTCGGTCGACTGGTCGCACGACGTGTTCCCCAAGCTGCTGCAGCGCGGCGCCCCGGTCTACGGCTGGGTGTCGGACCGGTACTGGGAGGACGTCGGCACCCACGAGAGCTACCTCAAGGCCCAGGCCGACGTGCTCGCCCGCCGGGTCGCGGTCGACATCGCCGGGTTCGAGGTCTCGCCCGGGGTCTGGCTCGGCGAGGGCGCCGCCGTCGACCCCGACGCGATCTTGACCGGGCCGGTCGTCGTCGGCGAGTACGCCAAGATCGAGGCCGGCGCCCACCTGCGCGAGTACAGCGTCATCGGCGCCAACGTGGTCGTCAAGGAGGGCGCGTTCATCCACCGGGCCGTCGTCCACAACAACGTCTTCATCGGCCCCGGCGCCACCCTGCGCGGCTGCGTGGTCGGCAAGAACACCGACGTCATGCGGCGGGCCCGGATCGAGGAGACCGCCGTCATCGGGGACGAGTGCGTCATCGAGCCCGAGGCCTACATCTCGGCCGGGGTCAAGGTCTACCCGTTCAAGACCATCGAGGCCGGCGCGGTCGTCAACACCTCGGTCGTGTGGGAGTCGCGCGGGTCGCGGACGCTGTTCGGCACGCGGGGGGTCAGCGGGCTCATCAACGTCGAGGTCACCCCCGAGCTCACCGTCCGGCTCGCCTCCGCCTACGCCTCCACCCTCAAGAAGGGCGTCACCGTGACCACGTCGCGGGACGTGTCCCGCGCCGCCCGGACCCTCAAGCGGGCCGTCCAGGCCGCCCTGAACGCCTCCGCCATCAACGTCATGGACCTGGAGGCGGTGCCGCTGCCGGTGGCCCGGTTCGAGACCCAGCGCTCCAGCTACAGCGGCGGCATCGCGCTGCGGACCACGCCCGGCGACACCCAGTCGGTCGACATCATCTTCCTGGACGAGAACGGCGCCGAGCTGTCCCAGGGCGCCCAGCGCAAGCTGGAGCGCACGTTCTCCCGGCAGGAGTTCCGGCGGGCCTTCCCGGGCGAGATCGCCGAGCTGTCCTACCCGCCCCGCGTCGTGGACTGGTACACCCACGAGCTCATGCGCACCGTGTCGCTGGAAGGCGTGCGGGAGTCCGGGCTGAAGGTCGTGGCCGACTGCGCCGGCGGCACCACCTCGCTGGTGCTGCCCAGCCTGCTCGGCCGGATCGGGGTGGAGGTGCTCACCCTGAACGCCCGCCTGGACGAGGTCACCCCGACCGTGACGGTCGCCCAGAACCGGGCGGGCATGCAGCGGCTGGCCGAGGTCGTCTCGTCCTCGCGGGCCGCCTTCGGCGTCCGGTTCGACCCGGTCGGGGAGCGGATCCAGCTCGTGGACGAGAAGGGCACCCTGGTCAGCGACGAGCGGGCGCTGCTGGTCGTCCTCGACCTCGTCGCCGCCGAGACCAACAAGGGCCGCGTCGCCCTCCCAGTCACTACCACGCGGGTGGCCGAGCAGGTCTGCCGGTTCCACGGGGTCCAGGTCGGCTGGACCGCGACCTCGATGGACGCCCTGGTCGGGGCGGCCGCCCAGGAGAACGTCATCTTCGCCGCCGACGGGCGCGGCGGCTTCGTGGTGCCCGAGTTCGGCGGCACCCTGGACGGCATCGCGACGTTCGTCAAGCTGCTCGGCCTGGTCGCCCGGACCCGGCTCACCCTCAGCCAGATCGACGCCCGGATCCCCGACGCGCACCTGCTGCGCCGGTCGATCCCCACCCCGTGGGCGGCCAAGGGCAGCGTGATGCGCACCGTCGTGGAGGCCTCAGCGGGCCTGACGGTCGACACCACCGACGGCGTGCGGGTAGTCGACCCGGACCGGGGCTGGGTGCTGGTGCTGCCGGACCCGGCCGAGGCGGTCACCCACCTGTGGGCGGAGGGCACCGACGCCGACACTGCCCAGGCCCTCCTGGACGAGTGGGCCGCCGTTGTCGATCGGGCAGAGCAGTAGCCCCGCCAACCGGTAAGGTGTAGCACTGAAAGTAGCGGGCTGAAGCATTAGCGCAAGGGCGCCCATGATCCCGGTAACGGGGCCTAATGAGCGCCCTTGGTCGGTTAGTCTGTACGTAACTACGCAGTCGTGCGAAATTCACGGCGCGCCAGGACCGGACAGTGCCGTACGTGAGGACGCTGCCTTACATGGGATCGCCCTTCTAGGGCAGTACTCCTTCAGGAGCAGTGTCCTACGTGGGACAGTGTTTCGGCGACGGCGAGGCAGCGTGACTCGCGGCGCGTGGACGCGGAGGTGAAGCGGCTGTGTGGCGGAAACGTCGCGAGGCGGGTGGCCAGGACCCGCGGCAGGGTGGCACGGGCAAGCACGGTAGCGCCGAGGTCAAGGGCCTCGGCAGGCTATTCGCGCGGCGCGTAGACCGGCAAGCCCATGCGACGGTACCCTCGGCAACGGTGCCTCAAGCGATATTGCTGCCCGAGGACTCAATGCTGCATGAGGGGAGGTCGAGCGGGGTGATCCCGACCGTATTCTGCTCCCGGTGCAGCCGGCCGAACCCGGACACGTCGCGATTCTGCTCGAATTGCGGAGCGCCGCTGATCCGGAGCGCGCCCAGTAAGGCCGTCACCGAGACGACGTCGATGATCTCGCTGAGCGCCGTCGGCGCGGCCGAGACCGACGCCGCCTTCGACGAGCCGGTTGTCGACTACGCCGCCATTGACGCGCTTCCCGCGGACGCGGCGCTGCTGGTCGTCACCCGCGGGCCGAACGTCGGCAGCCGGTTCCTGCTGGACGACGACTTCACCAGCGCCGGGCGCCATCCTGACAGCGACATCTTCCTCGACGACGTCACCGTCTCCCGCCGCCACGCCGAGTTCTACCGGCAGGGCGGGCGGTTCACCGTGCGCGACGTGGGCAGCCTGAACGGCACCTACGTCAACGGCGAGCGGACCGAGGAGGCCGAGCTCTTCGGCGGCGACGAGGTGCAGATCGGCAAGTTCCGGCTCCGGTTCCTGACCCGCAGCCCTGAGGTCGGCCGCGGCCACGGACTTGGTGGAGCTGCGGGCTACGCATGATGGTCGGCATCGGCCAGGTTCTCGCGGAGCTTCGGCCGGACTTCCCTGACATCAGCCCGTCGAAGATTCGCTTCCTTGAGGCCGAGGGGCTGATCTCCCCCCAGCGGGCGGAGTCCGGCTACCGCCGGTTCGCCGCCCGCGACATCGAGCGGCTGCGCTTCATCTTGACCGCGCAGCGCGATGAGTACCTGCCGCTGCGCGTCATCAAGGAGCGGCTCGCCGCCATCGACAGCGCCGCCCTTGGCTACCGCGGTGCCGTCGGCCCGCCGACGGCGATGACGATGACCCGCAGCGAGCTGATCGAGGCGGCCGGGGCCGACGAGGAACTGCTCGCCGAGCTTGAGGACTTCGGGCTCGTGCGCCGCGCCCGCCAGTACGGGACCGAGGCCCTGACGGTCGCCCGGTCCGCCGTCGCCCTAGGCGAGTACGGCATCGCGCCCCGCCACTTGCGGGCCGTCAAGGCGGCCGCCGAGCGCGAGATATCCCTGGTCGAGCAGGTGGTAGCCCCCCTCGCCCGGCAGCGGGCGGGCCGCGAGCCGGCCCTGCGCACCGGCCGGGCCGTGGCCGAGCTCATCGCGGCACTTCACGCCACCCTGGTCGAAGAGGGACTAAACGACGCGGGGCTCGCATGCGCGCCGCCGGTACCGGGTACGTACCCGGTTACGGGACGGGATGCTCATCGCCAGCGGCGCGAAGCGCCCGGCCTGCGCTCGGCTTCCGGGCGATAGCGGGTGTACCTTGGCAGGAGGCCGGCCCGGGCGTTACCACCGCCTGGTCGCCGGCTAGAGAACGGCAACACGGTAGTTCGGTGCGCCTGGCGACAGCGCTGGGAGCCTTGGAGGGACGGAGCTGTAGTGCGGCGGATGGAGGTCGTCGGCGTCCGGGTCGAGATGCCGTCCAACAGCCCGATTGTCCTACTCAAGGAGGCGCAGGGTGAGCGTTACCTGCCCATCTGGATCGGGGCAGTTGAGGCGACGGCGATCGCGTTCGCGCAGCAGGGCATGGCCTCGCTGCGGCCCCTGACGCACGACCTGTTCAAGGACGTGCTCGAGGTGCTGAACGTGCAGCTGCGGACGGTGAACATCACCCAGCTGAGAGACGGGATCTTTTACGCCGACCTCGTGTTCTCCAACGGTGCCGAGGTCAGCGCGAGGCCGTCGGACTCGATCGCGCTGGCGTTGCGGACCGGCGCGACCATCTTCGCGAGCGAGGAGATCCTCGATGAGGTCGGGGTGGCGATCCCGGCCGATGAGCAGGAGGACGAGGTCGAGAAGTTCCGGGAGTTCCTGGACACCATCTCGCCTGAGGACTTCGGCCGGTCGACCTGAGGGATTTTACCCGCCAATGTGGCGACTCGCCGCGCGTGGTCGTTGACGGGCCCGTCAGGCCAGATTACGGTGCCAAGTGCCGTGGTCAGTCACAGGAGGTGGCCGTGTCGGTAAGGGATGGGTCGGGATCCCAGCCTGGCGTTGATCAGGACCGTGCTGTGTTCAGCGGAGCCGAGGACGGCTATCGCGGGCCAACCGCCTGCCATGCCGCTGGCATCACCTACCGCCAGCTTGACTACTGGGCGCGCACCGGGCTGGTGGAGCCGAGCGTGCGGGCTGCCCAGGGCTCGGGATCGCAGCGCCTGTACAGCTTCCGTGACATCCTCGTCCTCAAGGTGGTCAAGCGCCTGCTCGACACCGGGATCTCCCTCCAGCAGATCCGCGCTGCCGTCCACCACCTGCGCGAGCGTGGCACCGAGGACCTTGCCCAGGTCACGCTCATGAGCGATGGCGTCAGCGTCTACGAGTGCATGTCCCCCGACGAGGTGGTCGACCTCCTGGCCGGCGGCCAGGGAGTCTTCGGCATCGCCCTCGGCCGCGTCTGGCAAGAGGTCGCCGGCGAGCTCGCCGAGCTCCCCACCGTCCGCGAGGAAGACGGCCTCATCACGGCCGGCACCGACGAGCTCTCCCGGAAGCGGCAGGCACGCTCCGCTGGGTAACCCGGCTGGAACCCCCGACGTGGCGGGTGGTCCCTGCTCGATGCCGGGCATCTTCGCCGGGCCTCGCCGGCTGTGCTCGCCCAGGGGGCGGCCCCGTGGAACCCCCGATATCGGGCTTCGCCCGGCCAGCCAGGATTCCTGTGGTCGCGACACAGGGATTTAACGGCCCGGTTGTGGGCTGGGCACAGGTTCTGGCTGATTCGGGCTCCTGGTAGTGGGTAGACTTGCCCTTGGCCAGTTATCCCGGCCGGGAGAGACTCCGCATGGTGGAAGGCGGGGCGCCGAAGGGGCAACATTTCCCCGGAACCTCTCAGGCACCAGGACCGATCGGGACAGGCAATCTGGAGCCAGCCGGCGACAGACGGGGAGCCGTTCAGGGGAGGCTCCTCCGGTGCCGGACATTTCCACGGAATTCCAGCATGCGCCCAGTCATGCCGGTGAGCACGGTCATGCCGGTGAGCACGGTCAAGCCGGTAAGCACAGTCAGGGTGGGCAGTTCGCCGGCCGCCACATCGGACCGTCGGCTGACGACCAGCAGACGATGCTCGACGCCCTCGGCTACGGCTCGCTGGACGCCATGATGGCCGCGGCGCTCCCCGGCGCGGCCGCCCCGGGCGGGCTCGCGGGCCTGCCCGCCCCGCTGACCGAGACCGAGGCCATCGCCGAGCTGCGCCGCCTCGCCGCCCGCAACGTGGTGCGCACGTCAATGATCGGCCAGGGCTTCTCCGACACGATCACCCCGGCCGTCATCCGCCGCAACGTGCTGGAAAGCCCCGCATGGTACACGGCCTACACCCCGTACCAGCCGGAGATCTCCCAGGGCCGCCTGGAGGCCCTGCTCAACTTCCAGACGATGGTCGCCGACCTGACCGCCCTCCCGGTCGCCAACGCGTCCCTGCTGGACGAGGCGAGCGCCGCCGCCGAGGCCATGACGCTCGCCCGGCGGGCCGCCAAGTCCAGGGCGGCCGTCTTCCTGGCTGACGCCGACTGCCTGCCGCGCACCCTGGAGGTGCTGCGCACCCGGGCCGAGCCGCTCGGCATCGAGCTGCGGGTCGCCCCCCTCGACGCCAGCACCGACTTCAGCGTGGCGTTCGGGGTGCTGCTGCAGTACCCGGGGGCCTCCGGCGCCGTCCGGGCCGACCTGGCCGACGTCATCGAGGCCGCCCACGCCGCCCGGGCCCAGGTGGCGGTCGCGGCCGACATCCTCGCCCTCACCCTGCTGACCCCGCCCGGCGAGCTCGGCGCCGACATCGCGTTCGGCAGCACCCAGCGGCTCGGCGTCCCGATGTTCTTCGGCGGCCCGCACGCCGCCTACATGGCCGTGTCCGACGCGCTCAAGCGGCAGATCCCCGGCCGCCTCGTCGGCGTCTCGGTCGATGCCGACGGCAATCCCGCCTACCGGCTGGCGCTGCAGGCCCGTGAGCAGCACATCCGCCGCGAGAAGGCCACCAGCAACATCTGCACCGCCCAGGTGCTGCTCGCCGTGACCGCCGCCATGTACGCGACCTACCACGGCGCCGACGGCCTGGCCGCCATCGCCCGGCACGCGCACCGCTGCGCCGTGACCCTGGCCGCCACCCTGGAGGCCCGCGGCCTGCGCACCGGCCCGGGCCCGGTCTTCGACACCGTCAGCGTCCGCCTCGACAGCGAGGAAGCAGCCCGCGCGGCCCTCGAGCGCGCCCGCGACGCCGGCTACAGCCTCTACGCTCCCGGCGGCGGCGTGCTGCAGGTCGCCTGCGACGAGGTGACCACGCCCGGCCACCTGCGCGCGGTCGCGGCCGCGATCACCGGGGCGCCCGAGCCGGCCGAGCTCGCCACCCCGGTGACCGAGGAGTTCCCGGCTGGCCTGGCCCGCGCCTCCGCCTACCTCACCCACCCGGTCTTCAGCGCTCACCGCAGCGAGACCGCGATGCTGCGCTACCTGCGGCGGCTGTCGGACATGGACGTGGCCCTGGACCGGTCGATGATCCCGCTCGGCTCGTGCACGATGAAGCTGAACGCGACGACGGAGATGGAGCCGGTCACCTGGCCCGGGTTCGCCGGGCTGCACCCGATGGCCCCGGCCGCCGACACCGCCGGCTACGCCGAGCTGATCGCTTCGCTGGAGCGCTGGCTGTGCGCGGTCACCGGCTATGACGCGGTGTCCCTGCAGCCCAACGCCGGCTCCCAGGGCGAGCTGGCCGGCCTGCTCGCCATCCGCGCCTACCACGCGGCCCAGGGGGAGTCCGCCCGCGACGCGTGCCTCATCCCTGAGTCCGCCCACGGCACCAACGCCGCCAGCGCCATCTTGGCCGGGCTGCGGGTCGTGGTCGTCAAGTGCGGCGGCGACGGCGCCATCGACCTCGGTGACCTGCGCTCGCGGCTGGCCGCCAACGAGGGCCGGGTCGCGGCGATCATGCTGACCTACCCCTCCACCAGCGGCGTCTACGAGACCACGGTCCGCGCCGTCACCAGCCTCGTCCACGAGGCCGGCGGCCAAGTCTACATCGACGGCGCCAACATGAACGCGCTAGTCGGGGTGACCGGCCCGGTTGAGTTCGGCGCCGATGTCTCGCACCTGAACCTGCACAAGACGTTCTGCATCCCGCACGGCGGCGGCGGTCCCGGGGTGGGCCCGGTCGCGGCCCGCGCCCACCTGGCCCCGTTCCTGCCCGACCGGGCCGACGGCGGCCCGGACGCGGGGGGCGCCCCGATGGCGGTTGCCGCCGCGCCCTTCGGGTCGGCCGGGATCCTGCCGATCTCGTGGGCCTACATCGCGATGATGGGGGCCGAGGGCC
Source organism: Trebonia sp. (assembly GCA_036276115.1). GTDB lineage: Bacteria > Actinomycetota > Actinomycetes > Streptosporangiales > Streptosporangiaceae > Trebonia. The sequence continues at coordinate 27,108 of DATBEM010000124.1, read as the reverse complement.
TGCGCCGGGCGACCCAGGTGGCGGTGCTGTCGGCGAACTACATCGCCCGGCGGCTCGCCCCCTACTACCCGGTCCTGTTCACCGGGCCGGGCGGGCTCGTCGCCCACGAGTGCATCATCGACCTGCGGCAGCTGCCCGCCGGCATCACCAACGAGGACGTCGCCAAGCGGCTCATCGACTACGGGTTCCACGCCCCGACGATGTCGTTCCCGGTGGCCGGGACGTTCATGATCGAGCCGACCGAGAGCGAGAGCCTGGCCGAGATCGACCAGTTCTGCGACGCGATGATCGCGATCCGGGGCGAGATCGACCGGGTGGCGGCGGGCGAGTACGACGCCGACGACAACCCGCTGAAGAACGCCCCGCACACCGCCGAGATGCTCATCGTGGGGGAGTGGAAGCACCCCTACCCCGCGGCCGACGGCGGCTACCCGGCCGGGGTCCCGGCCGCGCACGGGGCCGGGGCCGGCGACCGGGCCAAGTACTGGCCGCCGGTGCGGCGGGTCGACTCCGCCTACGGCGACCGCAACCTCGTGTGCTCCTGCCCCTCCCCGGAGGCGTTCGCCGACTGAGCCGGCCGCGGGCGCCCGCCCCGGCGGCGGGCGCCCGGGCGAAAGCCCGGAATAGTGAATGGCGGGATTTTCCCGGCATTGCCAGTATTGTCGCGCGGTCGCCGTGAACGGGCATCGGGATCAAGGCCTTCATGACGGCCTGGCCCCGCGCGCACGGGCGGGCCGGCTTCATTTCCCAGCGCGACCGCCGTGATCCGCCGAGCCGTGGCGTGGGCTCCGGCGAGGCGCCCCCGCCTTCGCGTCCGCCCAGGCAGACCGGCTAGCGGGGCCGGAAGGGCAGCTCCGCGCGGGGAGCATCGCGGCCGGGCGACGGGGCGCGGAACTGATTGAAGCTCTTTAAAGAATATTCTTAAAGTGGGCTATTAATCGGGTCGCCGGGCAATCGCCGTTGGCCAGGCCGACCCTAGGAATAGGTTTGGCCGCGGTCCTGCTGCTACACCAGACAAGGACCGCGGCCAAACGGGCGGTGCCCCGGCTTGGCGGGGGGAGAGAGGCCCCTGGGCCCTGGCGGAGGAGGAGGCCGCCGCCAGTGCTGCCGGTATCACCGCCGCGTCCCCGCGGGAGGCGGGCGCGGGGATGATTATTCCTGGATTGCGACCGGAAGGGTAAGAAGATCCGCAAGATGGCGGGGAAGTTCCACAATGACCATGCTTTCCTGCTCCTGCGGGTCGGTCCGGGCGACGACCGAGACCGACATGACGCCGCCCCGGTTAACTGGTAGATGCGGCGTGCCCGGCGGTACGTACATGAAATCGCCGGCCCGTACGACGGTACGCTGCAGGAGGCCGTCCCCGTGCCACACCTCCGTCTCCCCGCTGACCGCGTAGATCGCCGACTCGTGCTCGGCGTTGTAGTGCGGCATGCCCCGGGTGCCGGGCGGGATCATGACCAGGTGGAGGCTGAGGGCCTGCGAGCCGGTGGTCTCGCCATTGATGCCGGCGGAAAGGCGCACGCCCTGCTTGCCGTCGCAGCTCTCAGCGGAGCGGACGAACACGCAATTACCGTGCGTGGTCAAATTGGGGCGGGTTGGCGCGCGATGCAGCCAGTCTTCGACCTTGCTAACTCTTAGCATCTGACCGAGTCCTATCCGTGATTCCTGTAGAAGAAAGGCTATGGCTCTGCGTGTTAATCTGGATACTCTCGGTAGGGTCATACTGATATAGCCTTTAGTAACAAGAACCTGTCCATGCGGATAGGGAGAACAGGGTTTATTCAGGTCAGCGACAAGATTCGCGCTCCTCGGATGGAGCGGCGAAAGCAATTTCCGTGAAAATTGCGCACTGTTACCTGCTTGTTAGGTCACTAATCGTGATGATTACTCAGAGTGTACGCAGAGCTGGTCCTCGGCGTGTCTCCTTGGTAGTTACGGGATGCTTACGCGAGCGTATGAACCAGGCGCCAGCCCCGCCCGTTCTCGTATCCAGGTGAGGGGCACCCGAAGTTCACGAACGACGGTGCGCCAAGACCAGGTGCACCAACGAGCCACAGGAGCATCAGTGACACAGGAACCACAGCCCGGCACCAGCGCGAGCAGGCGAGGCGTGCTGGCGGGAGTCGGCATGGTGGGCCTTGCCGGCGCGGTCAGCGCGTGCAGCTCGAGCGGGTCGAGCTCACCGGCCGCGAGCACCACCACCTCGGCGCCGGCCGGGGGCGGGAGCAGCAGCAGCGCGGCCGCCGGCTCCAGCAGTTCCGCCAGCGGGAGCGGCGGCGCCGCCCTGACCACCACGAGCGCGATCCCGGTCGGCGGGGGCAAGATCTTCGCTGAGCAGAAGGTCGTGATCACCCAGCCCGTCAAGGGGACCTTCAAGGGCTTCAGCGCGATCTGCACCCACCTGGGCTGCACGGTCGACCAGGTTGCCAACGGCACCATCGACTGCCCCTGCCACGGCAGCATGTACAGCGTCACCGACGGCCACGTGGTAGGCGGCCCGGCCCCCAAGCCGCTGCCGAGCCAGCCGATCACCGTCTCCGGCGACAGCATCTCGCTCGGCTAGCTTGCCCGCTGGCCGCCTGATCCGGCGCGCCCGGCCGGGCCGGCCCCGGCGGGCGCGCCGCCCTGCCTGACGATCATGTCATAGGCGGGAAACCTTCAGGTAAACCTAAGCCGGGGCTCCGCGCGTCCAAGGGAGATCAACGGCCAGCGCGCGGCGTTTTCCCGGGAACGGCATGATGGCATCCGGTCCGCGCGGGCGGGAGGAGGATGGCCAATGGCCATCGCCACGAGAGCATCCCTGCTAGGCACGGGGGCCATCGCCCTCACCGTGGCGGCCGCCGCCGCCGCGCTCGTCATCGCGACCCCGGGCCAGGATTCCCCGGCCGCCGCGAAGCTCACGGCGTCCGGTGCGCTCACCGCGCCTGGAGTCGGCGCCGCGTCCGGAGTCGGCACCGTCTCTGGAGTCGGCACCGTCTCTGGAACCAGCACGGTGCCTGGGACGCCCCGGCCGGCCGTCGTCACGGCCGCCTGCGACGCCCCTGGTGCCCACCTGACCGCGATCCGGGTGGCCCGCCAGCCGAGCGCGGACCGGGTGGTCTTCCAGTTCGACGGCGCGGTGCCCGCCACCACGATCACCCGCGTGGCCGAGGTCGACGCCGACGCCTCGGGCCAGCCGGTGCCGCTCGCGGGCCAGTCGCTGCTGCGGGTCGTGTTCCACGGCGCCAGCGCCACCTGCGCCGCCACCGGGCGGCCGACCTACGCCGGGCCGGCCGCGCTCACGCCGTACCTCGGGCAGGTCCTCGACCTCGCGGCCGCGGGCGACTTCGAGGGCCAGCTCACCTGGGGGATCGGCCTCGCCGGGCGGTCGGGCTACCACGCCTTCACCCTCACTGCCCCCAGCCGGGTCGTGATCGACGTCAGCCGCCCGGCCCTGCCCCGGTTCCCCGGGACCTGGCCCGTCACGACCTGGACGGGCTACTGGACCGCGCAGTACGGCTGGCTGCACGGCCACCAGCCCTGGCTCGCCGTCCCCGCCCAGGTCGTCCGGGCCTGGGCCGCCGCCCGCGGGCTGAGCGTCAAGGCGGTCACCCAGCTCGCCCCGGGCACGTTCCGCGTCACCGAGGCCACCGGCCGGACCGACACCGTCACCGGCACCCGCCCCGTCGCGGTCCCCGGCCCCTGGGTCATCACCCACGCCACGATCGGCCACTAGCGCGGCTAGGGCGCCCCAGCCGCCCGTTGCCGCAAGGCGGCCCGGGCGCCCTAGCCGCCGTGCGGCAGCTTCCATGGCAGCCGGGCGATCGCGATGACCGGGGCGGCGAACGGGCCCACGCCCGACAGGTCCGGCTGGTCGTTGCCGTTCACCCGGAACCCGATCGCGGTACAGGCCCCCGGCCCCCGCGCCTCCGCCAGCGCCGGGCCTCCCGCCTTGGCCCGGAAGACCAGGTCGATGGCATCGGGCGGGCCCGATGGGCAGGGCGCGTCCTTCAGGGCCGTCGACAGCGGAAGGTGGTTGACGAGGGCGATGAGGTGCTGGACCACGGCCGGGTCGGTGATGGTGACCGGGGCCGGCGGCCGGGGGTGGGCCGCCTCGCTCACCCGGGTGATCAGCGTGATCGTGACCCGCGTGACGGCCGGGGGCACCACTTCGGTGGCGGGCCGGGTCGGCTGGTAGGACACGTCGGAGTCCACCCGGATCCCGGTGCGGCCGCCCGGCAGCCCCGTGACCGACACGACAAGGTACTCCTTGACCAGCGTGGCCGACACCTGCGACCCGAGGCGGGCGTCGAACGCCTGGGTGGCGGTCGCGCCCGGCCCTGGCCGGGTGGTGGACGGCCCGCGCCCGCTGAAGCCGCCGAACGACGGCTTCAGCTGGGCCGGGACGTGCGCCTTCTCCCAGTCGAGGACCCCGACCGCCGGGCTCGGCTCCACCCACCAGCTCGTGTCCCGCACCATCGCCCCGCTGAGGAGCCCGGCCACGTTCTGCAGCTCGTGCTGGTCCCCGGCCGGCTCACCCGCCAGCCGGGTCGCGCCCGGCGGCACCGCGAACTCAGCCAGCAGCGTCCGCGCCGCGGCCGCCGCCTGCTGCTGGGGCGTCCCCGCGCCGGCCCCGGTCATCGTGCCCGCCCTGGCGCCCCCAGCGGTGGCCGTGGCCGCCGTGTCGCTGCCGTGCGCACTGCCGCTGGCTGCACTGCTGTCGGCTGCACTGCTGTGGGCTGCACTGCCGCCGGCCGCGCTGCCGCCGCCCGAGGCGCTGGCCGCTCCGGCGCTCCCGCCTGCCGCCGCGCCCGCGTGCGGTGCGCCGCCACTCGCGCAGCCGGCCGCGAGCAGCGCCGTGCAGGCGAGGGCGGCCAGGATCCCGGTCCTGGCGCTGAGTTTCCGTCCCATGCCTTCAGGACGCTGTCGGCTGCCGTTGTGTTGCACGCCGGCCCGAGTGTGTTGCACGCGGTGCGAGCAGGCCGCCGTCCATCGCCGGGCGGGGATGTCCTCCTCCTCCCGCCTGATAACAGCAAGAGGCCGCCGGCGGGCCCCAGGGACGGCCTCAGGGACGGCCTCAGGGACGAGCCCCAGGGACGAGCCCCAGGGACGAGCCCCAGGGGCGGGGACCGGGGGCGGGGACCGGGGCGCACGGCGCGGCCGGCCGGAGGGCCGGCCGCCCGGGGCGGATAGGTTTGGCCGCGAGCCCTTTCCGCTCTCGCCCTGACCCCAAGGTGGGACCCTCATGGACAAGCAGCGCCCCGAGCTTGGCGATGTCCAGCAGACCTTGTTCGTCACCCTGCTGGCGCGGGCGGCCGAGACGCGCCGCCGGCACCCGGCCCTGCGCGACCCCAAGGCGGTCGAGATCGCCGAGGCGGTCGACATCGACCCGGTCTACGGCCTCTGGGCCGGGGTGATCACCATCGTCCGGACCCTGGTCTTCGACTACTGGGTGCGCGAGTTCCTGCGCGAGCATCCCGAGGGGACCGTCGTCGACCTCGGGACGGGGCTGAACACCCGCTTCGAGCGCTGCGACAACGGCCGCTGCCACTGGCTCGACCTGGACCTGCCGGACACGATCGCGCTGCGCCGCCAGTTCTTCGCCGACTCTCCCGACGGCCGGCGGCGCATGATCGCCGGGTCGGTCACCAGCGCGGCGTGGCACGACGCCGTCGCCGCGTGCCCGCCGCCCTACTTCTTCGTGTCCGAGGGCGTCCTGGTGTACCTGCCCCCCGGCGCCGTCCGGGACGCGCTGTCCGGCCTCGCCGCCCGCTTCCCGGGCGCGGTGGTCAGCTTCGACACCTACGGCAAGCGGTCAGTGCGCGGGCAGCGCCAGTCGGCCCAGCGGCGGAACATGGCCGCCCGCTGGCAGTGGGCCTGCGACGACCCCCGCGAGCTGGAGCCCCTGGGCCTGCGGCTGGCCGGCTCGGTCCCGGTCACCCGCTCGCCCGCGCCCGTCGCCCGCGCCCTGCCCGCCCGCTGCCGCTGGCTGCTGCGCCTGATCAGCCCGGTCCTCGGCGGCTCGTTCATCCTCAACCGCTTCCAGGCGGCCAGCTAGCCGCGCCGTCACCGCTGCGCCCGGGCGCACCGGCCGTGCCGCCAATGGCCGACGGCCCGCGAGCCGGCCCCGGGCCGGGGACGCGGTTTCCCGCGCGGCCTCGCCGCTTCCCCGGCGCCAGGCCAGGCGGAGGCAGAGCGCGGGCGCCCCGGGTCAGCCGAGGGCCACCGGGCAGGCGGCGGCCACCGGCGGCGGCTGGAGGCCCGCGAGGCGCCGCCGCAGCTGCGCGGCCGCGCGCGGGGCGCCGAGGTCGGCCGTGATCCCCAGTGCCTCGCGCAGGCTGCCTGCGAGTGGTACCCGCCGGCCAGCGCGATGTCCAGCGCCCGGCGCAGGAGCGCGGGCCAGGGCTGGCCGGTGTCCGCGGGCGTGCACGCGGCCACCAGCTTCAGCACCCGCACCTCGACCCGGGTGCCGACCAGCGCGGCGACGTCGAGCAGCTCGCGTGCCACCCGGCTCAGCCGGGCCGCCCGCGCCAGCACCGCATCCCGGGCGAACAGCGGAACCTTGTCCATCCCGGCGCACAGCACTTCGGACACGAAGAACGGGTTGCCGCCCGTCAGCCGGCACAACTCGTCCGGGGCCAGCCCGCTGCCCGCCGCCAGCTCGCCGACCGCCTGGGCCGACAGCGGCGCGAGCTCGACCCGCCGCGTCCACCGGACCTCGGCCAGGTCGCCGGGCGCCACCCGCAGCGGCCCGCTGGCGGCGACCTCGTCGTCGCGGTAGGACGCGATGAGCAGCACCTGGGCGCCGCGCAGCCGCCGGCTCAGGTAGCGCGGCAGGTCCAGCGTCGCCTCGTCGGCCCAGTGGATGTCCTCGATCACCACCACGTCCAGCGTTAGCTTTCGGGCGCGGGACGGCCAAATAGCTGGGAGACGCTGGGCTGGACGTGCGGCGCGGGCCGGTCGCGGCGCAAGACTGTCAGCAGTTCGTCATACGGGCCAATCAGGAAGGCCTCGTCATCGGGCTGGAACCGGGTCGCCCGCCGGGGCGGGTGCTCCAGCACGTCCCGGTCGGCCGCCCGGCGGATCGCCAGCACCCGGGTCCGCGCGCCGAGGTCGCTCATCGCCAGCGACGCCAGCCCGCCGCCGGGGGTCACCGTCAGCCGCGCGACCAGCAGCGGCTGGTCGCCCGCGTAGAACGTGGACAGCACGTCCAGGCCCAGCGCCGCCCCGACGAACCACGGGGCCGCCAGGGCGGCGGTCGAGCGCACGCCGCGGAAGCCGAACGTCTCCTGGACCGACCGGGCGAACTGCGGGTCGAAGATCCGCAGCACGACCGGGACCGACTCCCAGCGCGGGCCGAGCTGGTCCCGCACCGCCAGCCCGGTCTCCAGGTTAGCCATGTCGTCGGACGTCAAGACGGCAACGCCGGAGGCGACGGCCAGCCGCACGGACGCCAGCACCGACGGCTGGGTCGCGTCGGCGATCACCACCGGCACCCCGAGCGACCGCGCCCGGGCCAGGTGCCGGTTGCGCTCGTCCTTCTCGATCACGACCACGTCGCCGCCCGCCCGCACCAGCCGCTCGGCTACCGCGATCCCGACCGTGCCCAGGCCGATGACCAGGACGTGCCCGCGCAGGCCGGTGATCTTCTGCCGCCCGAGCGACTCCTCGATCCGGCGGCTGACGATCGCGTTGGTGAGCATCGCGAAGAACACCGCCACGAACAGCGCCCCGCCGACCATCAGGCAGATCGCGAACGCCATCAGCCACGGCGTCTCGTGGGTGAACGTGAAGTCCCCGTACCCGACGGTGGTGACGGTCTCCATCGTGAAGTACAGCGCCTGCAGGACCGAGATGTGGTGCCCCGACAGCTCGTACCCGGTCCGCAAGATGGTGGTCGAGGTGACCACCAGCGCCAGCAGCCCGGTCAGCGCCAGCCCGAGCCGCCGGTCGCCCGCGCGCGGCAGCCCCGCGATGAGCTGGCGGGCCGTGCGCGCCAGCGCCCGCGCCGGGTGCGCGGCCGGCTCCGCCAGCCCCAGCCCGCCGTCTAGCCCCCGCAGCTCCTGCGGGGTGGCGATCAGCATGACCTCGTCGCCTGCCCGGACCATCTCATCGCGCCCCGGGGCGATGGTCGCCGCCCCGCCGTCGACGGGCAGGATCGCCACCGGGGCCAGCGCCCCGTACAGGGCGCGCAGCGTGCCCGCGTGCGGGGCGGCCACCCGCAGCGCGACGAACCGCTGGCCCGCCAGGGTCATCTCCTGGGCGCCGGACCGGCATGCCTCGACCACCGACGGGGCCGACAGCCCGGCCACGTCCAGCACCGCGACCCCGGCTTCCTTGACCGCCCGGCCGACGGCGGGGTTGGCGACCTGGGCCACCACCCGCACGTCGTCGCGCAGCCGCCGGGCCAGCAGCGCCGCCTCCAGCGTGCGCAGGTCCTGGTCGTAGACGCACACGACCGCGATGGCCCCGGCCAGCCCGGCCGCCGCGAACGTCTCCGGCAGCCGCGAGCTGGCGGGCACGTGGGGCACGCCCCAGCCCGCCAGGACGGGCGCCAGCCGCCGGTCGGGATCATCGTCCACCACCACCGCCGGGACGCCCGACTGGGTCAGCTCCTCGACGATGCGCACCCCCACGTCGCCCAGCCCGCACACGATCACGTGCCCGCTCCAGTCCCCCTGCGCGCTCGCCATGGGGCCATTATCCAGGGGCGATGCAATAACCGGGCCTGCCCGGCCGGCAGCCTAGCCGTCGCGGCGGGCGACCGCCGGCAGGCGGGCCGTGCGGCCGGCGCCGCCCACGTCGGGCACCCGCGCGGGCGGCCAGCACCGTCCAGGATCGCCTGCCGCGCGCCTGCTGGCACGTTAACTTCGGGTCCATCACGGGCCGGGGCGCCTCGTCCAGCCCGCCCGTCCCGGCCGGGACCAGGCCATCGCGGGCCCCGCCGCGCCGCGCGGCCGCCACCCGCGTCCCGGTGACCGCGATCATGATGACCGCCGCGACCGCGCCCAGCGCCCACGGCCCGCTGCGCCCGGCCGAGGCGGCGTAGGGCTCCGAGACGTACAGCCGCGCCCCCGCCCGCGGGTCGGCGACGGCCACCTGGTAAACGCCGGGCACGTGAATGGTGAAATGCGCGGCCTGGGCGAAAAGGCCCACGCCGAGGAAAGCGCCGCCGAGGTCGGCCGGCGAAATGTCATAAGGTGCGGGCGCGGCCGCCACGGTACCGCCCGGGCCGGTGATGGCGACCTCGTCGGCCGCCGTCGGGAACCCGGTCGCGTCCGGGTCCTGGTCCAGTGAGTACCGCCCCGCGGCGAGCCACAGGGCGGTCGTGCGCAGCGGGTATACCGCGTGGACAGTACGCCTGCCCGCCAGTGCGGTCGCGGTGAACGCCGGCGCCGACACGAGCAGGACCAGGCTGGCCGCGAGCAGCCGGATAGCCGCCCGGCGCTCATTGCGCCACATCCACCCAAAGATATTGCTTTCCCGCCTCAATTAACCCCCCGGCAATTATCCCTCCCCGGCGAAGCAGATTACAGTGCGTTTCCGGCCCCGGCAATGCGACATTCCCGCTTTCCCCCGCGCGGGCGGGATCACGACAGGCGGACCGGCAGGGACTCCAGTCCGTGGATCAGGCTGGAGGGCCGCCAGCGCAGCTCATCGGGCGGGACGGCGAGCGTGATGGACCCGAAGCGGGCCAGCAGCGCCCGGAACGCGATCTCGCCCTCCAGCCGGGCCAGCGGGGCGCCGAGGCAGTGGTGGATGCCGTGGCCGAACGCCACGTGCCCGGTGGCGTCCCGGCTGAGGTCGAGGCGGTCGGCGTCGGGGAACCGGCGCGAGTCCCGGTTGGCCGCGCTGAGCACGATCGTCACCCACTCGCCGGCGGGAATGACCACGTCCCCGACCGGGAGGTCGGCCACCGTGAAGCGCTCCGTCGCGTGGGTGAGCGGGTTGGCGTAGCGCAGCAGCTCCTCCACCGCCGACGGCAGCAGCGCCGGGTCCGCCCGCAGCCGCTCCATCTCGGCCGGGAAGGCGAGCAGGGCCAGGGTCCCGCTCGCGATCAGGTTCACGGTGGTCTCGAAGCCCGCGACGAGCAGGAGGAACAGCATCGCGTAGAGCTCGGGCCCGGTGAGGCCCTCGCCCGGCCCGCCCGGCTGCCCGTCCGGCTGGTCGCCCGGCCCGGGGGCGGGCGCGTCGGCGCCGATGGCGATCAGCGCCGACAGCAGGTCACCGGCTGGCGCCGCCCGCTTGGCGGCGATCAGCGCGGAGAAGTAGGCGACCATGGCCCCGCCCGCGCGCTGGAACGCGTCCCGGTCCTGCTCGCTGGACACGATGACCGACGTCCACTCGCGGAAGTCGTCCTGGTCGCGGGCCGGGACGCCCAGCAGCTCGCAGATGACGGTGATCGGCAGCCGGAACGCGAACTGGTCGAGCAGGTCCACCACCCCGCCGGGCGACCGGGCGGCGATGGCGGCCATCGCGTCCACCAGCGCGGCCGCGACCTCCTCGACCCGCGGCCGCAGCGCCTCCACCCGGCGGGCGGTGAACGCCCGCTGCACCAGGCGGCGCAGCCGCGTGTGGTCCGGCGGGTCCAGGTTGAGCATGTGCAGGCTCAGCATCGCCGCCATCGGCGGCGGCTCCCAGCCGGGGTAGAGCTTGCGCGGGTCCTTGGCCAGCCGGGGGTCGGCCAGCGCCGCCCGCGCCTCGTCGTAGCGGGTGATCAGCCAGGTGCGGCCGAGGCCGGGCAGCTCCACCTCGCTGACTGGCCGCTCCTCGCGCAGCCGGGCGAAGTAGGCCAGCGGGTCCTGGAAGTGCGGGTTACGGGGCTGCCTCGGATTGATCCGTCGCCCCGTCGCGGAGTCGCTCACCCTGCCAGGTTAAGTAATGTCGTGAGTAAGGGCAAAGCCGGGCGGCCGCCCGGCTCCGGGCGGGAAGGGCGGCTGGCAGCGCCGCTGCGAGCGGGCCTCCCGCGCGCCGGCGATTGAATAGAGTGGGACGGTGGCAGACCCGCACGCGTACCGGCCGGCGCCCGGCGAGATCCCTGAGTCACCCGGGGTGTACCGGTTCCGCGACGAGCGGGGGCGGGTCATCTACGTGGGGAAGGCCAAGTCCCTGCGCCAGCGCCTCAACCAGTACTTCGCCGACTTCACCAGCCTGCACCCGCGCACCCAGGCGATGGTCACCACCGCCGCCCGGGTGGACTGGACGGTGGTCGCGACCGAGGTCGAGGCCCTGCAGCTGGAGTACTCCTGGATCAAGGAGTTCGACCCGCGCTTCAACGTCAAGTACCGCGACGACAAGAGCTACCCCTACCTCGCGGTCACCATGGACGAGGAGTTCCCGCGGGTCATGGTGATGCGGGGCGCCAAGCGGAAGGGCACCCGCTACTTCGGGCCGTACTCGCACGCCTGGGCGATCCGCGAGACGGTCGACACCCTGCTGCGCGTCTTCCCGGTCCGGACCTGCTCCAAGGGCGTGTTCAAGCGGGCCGGCCAGATTGGCCGCCCGTGCCTGCTGGGCTACATCGGCAAGTGCTCGGCGCCGTGCGTGTCGAAGGTATCGGCCGATGAGCACCGGGCCCTGGCCGAGGACTTCTGCGACTTCATGGCCGGCCACACCGCGCGGTTCCTCCGCAAGCTGACGACGGAGATGAAGGACGCCTCCGACTCCGAGGAGTACGAGCGGGCCGCCCGGCTGCGCGACGACGTCAAGGCCCTGGAGCGGGCGCTGGAGAAGCAGGCGGTCGTGCTCGGCGACGGGACCGACTGCGACGTGATCGCCCTCGCCGAGGACCAGCTTGAAGCGGCCGTGCAGGTGTTCTACGTGCGCGGGGGCCGGATCCGGGGCCAGCGCGGCTGGGTGCTGGAGAAGGTCGAGGACGTCGCGACGGCGGGCCTGGTCGAGCACTTCCTGGGCCAGTTCTACGGCGACGCGGCCGAGCCGTCCCCCGGCGGCGGCGGGATCCCCCGCGAGGTCCTGGTGCCCGCCCTCCCGCCGGACGCCGCGGCGATGACCGAGTGGCTGTCGGCCCGGCGCGGCGGCCCGGTCCAGCTGCGGGTGCCGCAGCGGGGCGACAAGAAGGCGCTCGCCGAGACGGTCGCCCGCAACGCCCTGGGGGCGCTCGCGCTGCACAAGACGCGGCGCGCCTCGGACCTCACCACCCGGTCGCGGGCGCTGGCGGAGATCCAGGACGCGCTCGCCCTGGACGAGGCGCCGCTGCGCATCGAGTGCTATGACGTGTCCAACCTGCAGGGCACGCACGTGGTCGCGTCCATGGTCGTGTTCGAGGACGGGCTGGCGCGCAAGAGCGAGTACCGCCGCTTCTCGGTCCGCGGGCTGGACGGCAGCGACGACATCTCCGCGATCCGCGAGGTGATCACCCGCCGGTTCCGCCGCTACCTGGCCGAGCGCGAGGAGACCGGCGAGCTCGACCTGCTCGGCGACCCGGAGGCGCGCGAGGACGCGGCCGAGGGGCGCGCGGAAGCGGACGCGCAGCTGACCGGGCAGCGCAAGTTCGCCTACCCGCCCAACCTCGTCGTCGTGGACGGCGCCCGCGGGCAGGCCGAGGCGGCCGCGGCGGCGCTGGCCGAGCTCGGCATCGACGACGTCGCCGTCTGCGGCCTGGCCAAGCGGCTGGAGGAGGTGTGGCTGCCGGGCGAGGAGTACCCGCTGATCCTGTCGCGGACCAGCGAGGGCCTCTACCTGCTGCAGCGGGTGCGGGACGAGGCGCACCGGTTCGCGATCACCTACCACCGGCAAAAGCGGGGCAAGGCGGCGACCGTCTCGGCCCTGGACGCGGTGCCCGGCCTTGGCCCGGCCCGGCGGTCGGCCCTGCTGAAGCACTTCGGCTCGGTCCGGGCCGTGTCGCAGGCGTCGGCGCAGGAGATCGCCGCGGTGCCCGGCATCGGGCCGCGGCTGGCGGAAACGATCATGGCGGCACTGCGCGGCGAGGCCGCCCCGGCGGCGCGCGCGGCGGCCAGTTCAGGCCCACGGGGGGCAAGCGATGCCGGGCAGCAGCCCGGAGACGGGGACGGCAATGGCTGATCAGCGGGCGGAGCGGGAGCCGCAGTACGAGGGCCCCGCGATCGTGATCGTGACGGGGATGTCGGGGGCCGGGCGGTCGACCGCCGCCAAGTCCCTGGAGGACCTCGGCTGGTACGTGGTGGACAACCTCCCCCCCGGGCTCCTTCCGACGATGATCGACCTGGCCGAGCGGGCCGCCCTGCCCGGCGTCGCCGCGATCGTCGACGTGCGCAGCCGGGCGTTCACCACCGACCTGAAGTCGGCGATCTCCGAGCTCGGGGCCAAGGGCGTCACCCCGCAGGTGGTGTTCCTGGAGGCGTCCGACGACGCGCTCGTGCGCCGCTTCGAGAACGTCCGCCGGCCGCACCCGATGCAGGGCACCGGCCGCATCGTGGACGGCATCGCGGCCGAGCGGGAACTGCTGCGGGGGGTCCGCGGCGACTCCGACATCGTGCTCGACACCTCCTCGCTCAACGTGCACGAGCTGCGGGCGCGGATGAACGGCTACTTCGGCGGCGGGACCGACAGCGGCGCGACCCGGCTGACGATCATGTCGTTCGGCTACAAGTACGGCCTGCCGGTCGACGCCGACATGGTGGTCGACTGCCGGTTCCTGCCCAATCCGCACTGGATCCCCGAGCTGCGCTCGCTGTCGGGCCAGGACGCCCCGGTCCGGGACTACGTGCTCGCCCAGCCGGGCGCGGTGACGTTCCTCGACGCGTACATGAAGGTCCTGCGGGTGTCGCTGGAAGGGTTCGAGCGCGAGGGCAAGCGCTTCGCGACCCTCGCCATCGGCTGCACCGGCGGCAAGCACCGCAGCGTGGCGATCGCCGAGCAGGTCGCGGCGCGGCTGCCCGGGCACGACGTGCGGGTGACGCACCGGGACCTGGGCCGTGAGTGACCCCAGCGGGGGAGCGCGGGTGGTGGCGCTCGGCGGCGGCCACGGGCTGTTCGCCTCGCTGTCGGCCCTGCGCCGGGTCACCTCCAACGTGACCGCGATCGTCACCGTCGCCGACGACGGCGGGTCCTCCGGGCGGCTGCGGCGCGAGTTCGGCATGCTCCCGCCCGGTGACCTGCGGATGGCGCTGGCGGCGCTGTGCGGCGACGACGACTGGGGGATGACCTGGGCCCGCGTCGTCCAGCACCGGTTCGGGGGCGGGGGCGAGCTGGGCGGCCACTCGGCCGGCAACCTCCTCATCGCCGCGCTGTGGGACCTGCTCGGCGACCCGGTGGCGGGCCTGGACTGGGTCGGCCGCCTGCTGCGGGTGACCGGCCGGGTGCTGCCGATGGCCGCGGTCCCGCTCGACATCGTCGCGCTCGTCGAGGGCGTCGACCCGGCCCGGCCCGACCGGGTCAGCGTCGTGCGGGGGCAGGCCGCATGTGCCAAGACGCCCGGGAAAGTCCGGTCCATCTCCTTGCAACCGTCCGACCCGCCCGCCGTACCGGAGGCTGTTTCCGCTGTTCAGGGCGCCGACTGGGTAGTATTCGGCCCGGGATCGTGGTTCACTAGCGTCCTGCCTCACCTGCTTGTCCCCGCGCTCGCGGGTGCCCTGCACGCCACCGCCGCGCGGCGGCTGGTCACGCTGAACCTGGTCGCTCAGCCAGGGGAGACCGCGGGGTTCTCGCCGCACCGGCACCTGGAAGTGCTCGCCGAGCACGCGCCCGCGCTCTGCGTGGACGTCGTGCTGGCGGACACCAGGGCCGCGCGCGGGTGCGAGGACGAGCTGGAGAAGGCCTCGCGACTGCTCGGCGCCCGGCTGGTGCTGGCGGACATCGCGGCGGAAGACGGTGCCCGGCACGACCCGGAGCGGCTCGCGGCCGCGTTCCGGGGCGTGTTCGGGGACCCGCCGGGGAGGCCTTCGCGCTGGCCTGCGGGCAGCTCGGGCGAGGCAGGGCGGGTCGACTAGCTTTGGGGGTGCGCTAATGGCGATGACCGGCGTGGTGAAGGATGAGCTCAGCCGGATCTCGGTGACCAAGCCCTGCTGCCGCAAGGCAGAGGTGGCGACGCTGCTGCGGTTCGCGGGCGGGCTGAACCTGACGGCCGGGCACATCGTGATCGAGGCCGAGCTGGACACCGCGGCCGTCGCCCGGCGGCTGCGGGCGGGGATCTCGGACCTGTTCGGGCACTCCTCGGAACTGCTCGTCCTCGCGCCCGGAGGGCTGCGCAAGGGCAGTCGCTACGTCGTGCGGGTCACCGCGGGCGGCGACAGCCTCGCCCGGCAGGCCGGCCTGATCGACAGCTTCGGCCGTCCCGTGCGCGGGCTGCCGCGGCAGGTGGTGGCGGGGGGCACCTGTGACTGCGAGGCCGCCTGGCGGGGCGCGTTCCTGGTCCACGGGTCGCTCACCGAGCCCGGCCGGTCGATGGCCCTGGAGGTCACCTGCCCCGGCTCGGAGGCGGCGCTCGCCCTCGTCGGCTGCGCCCGGCGGCTGAAGATCGGCGCCAAGGCCCGTGACGTGCGCGGCGTGGACCGGGTGGTGATCAGGGACGGCGACGCGATCAGCGCGATGCTGACCCGGCTCGGCGCCCACGACTCGGTCATGGCCTGGGAGGAGCGGCGGATGCGGCGCGAGGTCCGCGCCACCGCCAACCGGCTCGCCAACTTCGACGACGCGAACCTGCGCCGCTCGGCCCGGGCCGCGGTCGCGGCCGGCGCCCGGGTGGAGCGGGCGCTGGAGATCCTCGGCGACGACGCCCCCGACCACCTGGTGATGGCCGGCCGCCTGCGCGTCGCCAACCGCCAGGCGTCGCTGGAGGAGCTCGGCCAGCTCGCCGACCCGCCGCTGACGAAGGACGCCATCGCGGGCCGCATCCGCCGCCTGCTGGCGATGGCCGACCGCCGCGCGGGCGACCTCGGCCTGCCCAACACCGAGGCGTGCCTGACGGTCGACATGCTGCCGTAGCCCGGCTTAGCCGGCGGCTACCGCAGCGTGCCTGGCGGGTCAGGTGGCGTCGCGCTCGTACACGTGGCTGTCGGCGTAGCCGTGCAGGGCGGCGACCAGGTGGAAGTGGGCCGTGAACCAGGCGCTGAGGGCCGGCGTCCACGGGATGCGGTTCTTGTAGCCGCCGGTCAGCCACACGTACCGCGCCCGCCCGAGGATCGACTCCCAGGCGGTGATGACGGCTAGGTGGTTGCCGGCGCCGCCCGCCGGGGACACCCCGTGGCTCAGCACCAGCGTCTGGGCGAGGGCGTCGATGACGTCGGGGCACCCGGGCCGGGCGGCGGTGAACCGGTCGGCGGCGACCGTCACCGCGACCTGGTCGCTGACCACGCACGCGCCGGCCGGGATGATGGCCGCGATGGGCGGGTTGCCCCGCACGAACTCGGCATTGACCTGCGCCAGCTCCACCGCCACGGCCGCCGCCAGCGCAATGCCGCCCACCGCGAGGGCGAGCCGCCGCCCGCGGGCCAGCCACGTCCCGGCCCCCGCCCGGGCGACCGCCCCCGCCGCCGCCCCGGCCGCGATCGCCAGCCACGGGGCGGGGAAGGCGGGATAGTGGTAGAAGAACGCCGAGTAGCTGAGGATCGCCGCGCACGCGCCGATGGCCGTGCCGAGCGCGAGCCACTCCAGGTGGGTCCGGTCCCGGCGCCAGGCGACGTAGGGGATGACGAGCGCCGCCGCCATGATGAGGGCCACGGCCAGCGGCACCGCCAGCGGGATGCGGGTCGGCTCCATGCTCGCCGTGCCCGCCGCCTGGAACAGCGTGTACGAGCCGGGGCTGAGGCTGAAGCCGGCCCGGTCAAGCAGCGGGGTGATGCCGGTCAGGTGGTCCAGCCGCAGCGCCATCGGGGTGGACTGGCCGACCCGCGACGCCTGGTACTGCAGGGTGTCGCGCAAGAACCCGGCCACCGAGGTCCCGCCGAGCGCCAGCACCGGGACGATGAACCCGGCCGCGACGGCCGGGGCGTACCACGCCGCCCGCGTCCAGCGCGGGCCGCCCGCCGCCAGGATCACGAACAGCAAGATCGCCGCCGGGACCACCGCCCAGAACTTCACCGTCCCGGCGAAGCCGAGCAGCAGCCCGGCCGCCGCCAGCCGGCGCGGCCCGGCCAGGCATCCCGCGCGCAGGGCGATCGTCGCCGCCAGCAGGCAGCACACGTTCATCCAGGGCTCGAGCAGCAAGGTCCGCGACGCCAGCACGTCAGCCGGGTAGACCGCCAGCAGGCCGCAGGTCACCGTGGTGACCAGGGCGCCCCGGGACCGGACGAGGTTCCCGGCCAGGGCGACGCACGCGGCGCTGGCGCACGCGGTCGCGACCCGCGCGGCCGCCAGCCCCGCCGCCGCGCTCGACAGCTTCGCGATCACCGCCGCCGGCAGCGACACCAGCAAGATTCCCGGCGGCTGGATGAAGGCGTAGTCCTTGTAGGGCAGCGAGCCCTGCAGCAGCCGGATGGCGGCGCCCAGGTACACGCCGTCGTCGTACTCAACCGACCCCGAGGTCAGGAACGACGACTGGGTGAGGATGGCGACCCGCAGCCCCAGCGCCAGCAGGGTCGCCCCCGCGATCACCAGCCCGGCCGGCGACCGCCAGTACGCGCTCAGCCGCTGACGGTGGCCCCTGCTCACGGGGAGGTCATTCCCCCGGGTCGCGACGCCCGTCATCGGATCTGCTCACTGGGCATGCAGGTCGCTCCGCACGGCTAGATGGCTAGAGGATGATGGCGCTGGCATTTTCGCGCAAGCAGGCGCAAAATACCATGCCGGTCGCGGCCACGCCGGCATCAGCGGTTACGGCGCGGTCACGATGATAGGCAGTATCTCCCGGGGGGCGGCCCCCGTACCCCCGATCCGCGCCCGCTGGCAAAGACCGCCAGGTTAGCGGCCGCTCCTCGCTTAGCCGGCCGCGGGCGCCTCCCGGCCCGCCACCACCGCGAGCACGGCGGCGGCCAGCGCCAGGACGCAGACCATGGCCAGCCCGGCCGGCAGCCCGGCCGCGCTGGCCAGGAAGCCGATCGTCGGCGGCCCGAGCAGCAGGCCGCCGTACCCGAGGGTAGACGCCGCCGCGACCCCGCGCGGCCCTTCGGCCAGGCCCGCCTGGGTCATGGCGGCCGGGAACATGTTCGCCACCCCCAGCCCGGTGAGCGCGAACCCGGCCAGCGCCACCGGCACGTCCGGCGCGAGGACGGCCGCCAGCATCCCCGCGCACGCCGCGATCCCGCCGCCGGCCAGGACCCGGGTCTGCCCGAGGCGGGCCAGCAGGGCCGTCCCGGCCAGCCGGCCGCACGCCTCCGCGATCGCGAACGCCGCGTAGCCGGCCGCGGCCAGGCCCGCGCTGGCGCCCAGGTCCTGCTTCAGGTGCAGGGCGCCCCAGTCGGCGACGGCGCCCTCGCCGTAGGCGGCGCACGCGGCGATCAAGCCGAACAGCACCACCAGGCGCCACCCGGGCCGGTGCCACCGCCCGGCCCGCCTGGCCGCCGCCGGGGGCTCGGCTGCCCGCGGGGCAACGGCCGCGCCGTCGCCGTCCGGCCCGGCCGCGCCCCCCGTTCGCGCTGCCCCGGGCAGGTCCGCCGCCCGGGCACGGCCGCGCTCCGCCGCCCGCAGGGGCGGGCCGGCGATGGCGACCAGGACCAGGCCCGCCAGCCCCATCAGGGCCAGGGCGGGCCGGGGAGCCAGGTGCGGCGCCAGCAGCCCGCCGAGCGCTGAGCCGGCCAGCCCGCCGAAGCTCCAGGCGGCGTGGAACGACGGCATCACCGGCCGTCGTAGCCGCGCCACCATGTCCACCGCGACGCTGTTCATCGCGACGTTGAGGCCGCCGTAGGCGACGCCGAAGACCGCCAGGGCCAGCCCGAGCTCCAGGGCCGACCGGGCGAAGGCGGGCAAGGTGACCACCAGGCACAGCAGCACCGCCGACCCGACCGTCACGTTCCGGCTGCCCAGCCGCCGGCACAGGGAGCCGGTGATCGCCATCGTGGCGATCGACCCGGCCGACAGGCCCAGCAGTGCCAGCCCGAGCGCGGCCGGGGACGCTCCGACCTGCGCCTTGACCGCGGGCACGCGGACCGCCCAGCTGGCGAACAAGAAGCCGTCGAGGGCGAAGAACGCCGTGAGGCAGGCCCGGAGCAGCCTCGGGCCCGGTATTTTGTTTAGCAACTGCACAAACCAAGGATAGGACATTGCTCGGCAAGGCCCTGATGCTGATCCATACCGGGCGGGCACCGACCCGGTCCGTGCTCACCAGCGCGCTCGGCGTCACCCGCGCGACGGCGGGCACCCTCGTCGGCGAGCTGCGCGATCTCGGGCTGATCGAGGTGGACGACGGCGCCCAGGCGGCCGGGCGCCAAGGCCGCCCGTCGCACCGGCTCTCGGTCGGCCCGGCCGGCCCGGTCGCGCTGGCGGCCGAGATCCACGCCGATGGCTACCGGGTCGCCCTCGTCGGCCTCGGCGGCCACGTCATCGCGGTGACGTCGGCCCTGCACGGCCTGGCCGCCAGCCCGGCCCGGGCGCTGGCCGACGTGGCCGGCGCGGGGGCGGCGCTGCTGGCGGCGGCCGGCCGGCCGTGCGCGGCGGCGGGCCTGGCGATCGCCTGCGCCGTCGACCGCCGCGACGGCGCCCTGGTCCGCCCGCTGTACCTCGGCTGGCCGGACGGGACGCCGGCCAGGGACCTGTTCACGGGCCAGCTGCGGCGGGCCGGCGTTACCGGGCCGGGCGAGCGGCCGGTGGCCTGCTTCGTCGCCAACGACATCAACTGCGCCGCGCTCGCCGAGCACCGGCACGGCGTCGGCCAGGGCGCCTCGCACCTGCTCATGCTGGCCACCGGCCACCGCGGCGTGGGCGGGGCGCTGGTGCTCGACGGCGCGATCTACTCGGGCAGCACCGGCCTGGGCATGGAGGCCGGGCACGTCAGCGTGGACGCGGGCGGGCGCCGGTGCCCCTGCGGCAGCCGGGGCTGCCTCAGCGTGGAGGCCGACGCGGCCCGGTTCCTGGCCGAGGCGTCGGGCCCGGCCCCAGCAGAGGGGCAAGGCAGCGCGCCGGGGCAAGTCAGCGCGCCGGGGCAAGTCAGCCGGCCGGGGCAGGCAGGCGAGCCGGACCAGGCCACCGAGCTCGGCCGGGCCATCGCGGTCCTGCGCCGCCGGTACGCCGGCGACCCCCGGGTCCGGGACGCGGCCGCGATCGTCCTCGACCGGGTCGGGGCCGGCCTCGCGGGCCTCGTCAACGTGCTCAACCCCGACCGGGTCGTGCTCGGCGGGCTGTACCGGTACCTGCTGGCGGCCGACCCGGCCGGGCTGCGGGACGCCGTCACCGCCCGCGCCCCCTGGGGCCGCGGCGCCGGCATTCCCCTGCTGCCCGCGTCCCTGGAGCACGGCAACCTCGTCGGCGCGGCCGAGCTCGCCTGGCAGCCGGTTCTCGACGACCCCAATTTTGTTGCCGGCTAGCACGTACCCGATAATCTCCAGGGTGCTTGCCGCAATATGGAGCTGGCATGGAGACCCTGGCCTCAGCGACGATGAGAACGGAGACTGGCGTCATGACAATTCGAGTTGGTATCAACGGGTTCGGGCGGATCGGCCGCAGCTTCTGGCGAGCCGTGAACGCGGCTGGGTCCGACCGGGGAATTGAGATCGTCGCCGCGAACGACCTGGGCGACATCAAGGCGATGGCCCACCTCCTGAAGTACGACAGCGTCGTCGGCACGCTGCCCGAGGAAGTCACCGTCGACGGCGACACCATCCACGTCGGCGCCAAGTCGATCAAGATCCTGGCCGAGCGCGACCCGGCCAAGCTGCCGTGGGGCGAGCTCGGGGTGGACATCGTCATCGAGTCGACCGGGCGCTTCACCACCGGCCCGACGGCCCGGGCGCACATCGAGGGCGGCGCCAAGAAGGTCATCATCTCCGCCCCGGCCAAGGACGAGGACATCACGATCGTCGTCGGCGTCAACGACGACAAGTACGACCCGGCCGCGCACCACATCATCTCCAACGCCTCCTGCACGACCAACTGCGTCGCGCCGATGGCCAAGGTGCTGCTGGACAACTTCGGGATCGTCAAGGGCCTGATGACCACGATCCACGCCTACACCCAGGACCAGAACCTCCAGGACGGGCCGCATAAGGACCTGCGCCGCGCCCGCGCCGCCGCGATCAACATCGTCCCCACCTCGACCGGCGCCGCCAAGGCGACGTCCCTGGTGATCCCCGAGCTCAAGGGCAAGCTGGACGGCTACTCGCTGCGCGTCCCGGTGCCGGACGGCTCCATCACCGACCTGGTGGTCGAGCTGGGCCGGGAGGTGACCAAGGACGAGGTGAACGCCGCGTTCAAGGCCGCCGCCGAGGGCCCGCTCAAGGGCGTCCTGTACTACACCGAGGACCCGATCGTGTCGACCGACATCGTCGGCTCCCCGGCGTCTTGCACGTTCGACGCGTCGATCACGATGGCGTACGGCAGCCAGGTCAAGATCTTCGGCTGGTACGACAACGAGTGGGGCTTCTCCTCGCGCCTGGCCGACCTGACCGCGCTCGTCGCCTCGAAGCTGGGTGCCTAGTACTGATGAAGTCCATTGACGACCTTGACGTGGCGGGCCAGCGCGTCCTGCTGCGCAGCGACCTGAACGTCCCGCTCGACAAGTCGGGCAGCGGCGCGATCACCGACGACGGGCGCATCCGCGCCAGCCTGCCCGTCATCCGCAAGCTCGCCGGGCGCGGCGCGCGGGTGGTCGTCCTGGCCCACCTGGGCCGCCCCAAGGGCGCCGATTTCGCCGAGCGCGCGGCCGGCGGCCCGTCGCTGCGGGTGGTCGCCGACCGGCTGGCCGAGCTTCTCGGCCAGCCGGTCGCGTTCGCGGCCGACCTCGTGGGCGAGTCCGCCGCCGCAGTGGTGGCCGGGCTGGCCGACGGTGACGTCGCCCTGCTGGAGAACGTCCGCTTCGAGCCGGCCGAGACCGCCAAGGACGAGGCCGGGCGGGCCGCCCTGGCCGCCCGGCTGGCGGTCCTGGGCGACCTGTACGTCGGGGACGGGTTCGGCGTCGTGCACCGCAAGCAGGCCTCGGTCTACGACCTGCCCGCGCTGCTCCCGCACGCCGCCGGCGACCTGGTCACCGCCGAGGTGGCCGTCCTCCAGCGGCTGACCGCCGAGCCCGCCCGGCCCTACGTGGTCGTGCTCGGCGGGTCCAAGGTGTCGGACAAGCTCGGCGTGATCGGCAACCTGCTCAAGCTGGCCGACCGACTGCTGATCGGCGGCGGCATGACCTACACGTTCCTCGCGGCCCAGGGCCACGAGGTCGGCACCTCGCTGCTGGAGGCCGACCAGGTGGAGACGGTCAAGGGCATCCTCGCCGACGCCGCCGCCCGCGGGGTCGAGATCGTCCTGCCGGCCGACATCGTCGCCGCCGCGAAGTTCGCCCCCGACGCCGAGCACGCGGTCGTCGCGGCCAGCGCGATCCCGGCCGACCGGATGGGGCTGGACATCGGCCCCGAGTCCAGCGCGCTGTTCGCCGCCAAGCTCGCGGACGCCAGGACGGTGTTCTGGAACGGCCCCATGGGCGTGTTCGAGTTCCCCGCCTTCGCGGCCGGCACCCGCACTGTCGCCGAGGCGCTGACCAAGGTCGACGGCCTGACGGTGGTCGGCGGGGGAGACTCCGCCGCCGCGGTCCGCTCGTTCGGGCTGGCGGAGGGCTCCTTTGGCCATATCTCGACCGGCGGCGGGGCCTCCCTGGAGTACCTGGAGGGCAAGACCCTGCCCGGACTGGTGGCGCTCGAAGGATGAGCACGCCCAAGGGGGCGGCCACTGCCGCCGCGAGCGAGAAGCTGCCGCTGATCGCCGGCAACTGGAAGATGAACCTCAACCACTTCGAGGCGATCGCGCTGGTCCAGAAGCTGGCCTGGACGCTACGGGCGGCCGACTACCAGCACGCCGAGATCGTCGTCATCCCCCCGTTCACCGACCTGCGCAGCGTGCAGACGCTGGTGATCGGGGACAAGCTGAAGCTCGGCTACGGCGCCCAGGACCTCTCGCGGCACGAGAAGGGCGCCTACACCGGCGAGGTCTCCGGGCCGATGCTGGCCAAGCTCGGGTGCTCGTACGCCTTGTGCGGGCACTCCGAGCGCCGCCAGTACAACGGGGAGGACGACGCGACCGTCGCCGCCAAGGTCCGCGCGGCCCTGGCGGTGTCGCTGACCCCGATCCTGTGCGTCGGCGAGCCGCTGGCGGTCCGCAAGGCCGCCGAGCACGTCGGCCACGTGCTCGGCCAGCTGAAGGGGTCCCTCGCCAAGGTCCCCGGGGAGGCGATCGCGTCCCTGGTCATCGCCTACGAGCCGGTCTGGGCGATCGGCACTGGCGAGGTCGCCTCGCCCGACGACGCCCAGGAGATGGGGCACGCGATCCGGGAGCGGGTGCTCGGCACCTACGGGGCCGAGGCCGCCGCCGGGGTGCGTATCCTCTATGGCGGGTCGGTTACCGGTGATAACATCGCGCCGATCATGGCGCAGCCGGACATCGACGGCGTCCTAGTCGGCGGCGCGAGCCTCGACGCTGGCAAGTTCGCGAAGATCTGCCAGTATCGTGAGCAAGTAACCGCTCCCAAGAGCTAACGGATTTCGAGGAGAGAAGAGTACCCGGATGGCCATCGCCCTCTCTGTCATCCTGATCATCACCAGCCTGGTGATGGTCCTCCTTGTCCTCCTGCACAAGGGCAAGGGCGGCGGCCTGTCCGACTTGTTCGGCGGGGGAGTTTCGTCAACCTTGGGATCTTCCTCGGTTGTAGAGCGTAACCTGGACCGGATCACTATCTTCTTCGGCGTACTCTGGTTCGTCTGCATCGTCGGCCTGGGCTGGCTGCTTAACCACTGACGCCGGTGGCGACGGTGTGGCCGCCGCACCTGGCGGCTAGGGTTCTGGTACTGACAAGGGGTGGTTCGTGAGCAGCGGCAATGCGATACGTGGCAGCAGGGTAGGCGCTGGCCCGATGGGCGAGGCGGAGCGCGGCGAGGCAGCACCGCGCATCTGGGTCGCCTTCTGGTGCTCCAACGGTCACGAGACCAAGCCGAGCTTCGCGACCGACGCCGCCGTTCCCGAGACCTGGGAGTGCCCGCGCTGCGGGTTCCCGGCCGGGCGGGATGAGGCGAACCCGCCGGCCCCGCCGCGCGTCGAGCCGTACAAGACCCACCTGGCCTACGTGAAGGAGCGCCGCAGCGACGCCGATGGCGAGGCGATCCTCGCCGAGGCCCTGCAGCGCCTGCGCGGCTAGCAACGCACGCCGACGGCGCCCCGGGAGCACGCTCCCGGGGCGCCGTCGCTTTGCGTCCCGAACCATGTGCGGCAACCACCGAGGGCGCAATCGGGCCTGGTTCGGCCGTGCGGCATCATGGTCCGGTGATGGTCATCAGGTCACCCTTTTACCAGCAGGGATCCGGCCGCTCGCCCGGCCGCCGGGCCCGCGGCGGCTGGCCCGGTCCCGGCCGCCCCGGTGGCGCCGCCGGGCCGGCGGCGGGCCGGGGGTGACCCCCCGTCCCGCGGGCGATCCGGTGGCTCATGACCTGTCGGCCGGCCCGGGCGTCCTCGACCAGGTGGCCGCGTGCGCCCGCGCGGCCCTGGCCGCCTACGCCCCCCCGGGCGCCGGCGACGGCCCGGTCCCGGGGCCGGCGGTGACCCTGCTCAACGTCTCGGAGAACGCGACGTTCCTGGTCACCGGGGCCGACGGGGAGCGGTCGGTGCTCCGCGTGCACCGGCTCGGCTACCACGACGTGGCCGCGATCGAGTCCGAGCTGGCCTGGATGGACGCGCTGCGGCGCGAGGCGGGCGTTCGCACCCCCCGGGTCATCCCCGCCGCCGGCGGCCAGCGGGTGGTGACCGCGGGCGGGCGGCACTGCGTCCGGATGGAGTTCCTGCCCGGGGCCGAGCCGGCTGGGGCCGGCGGCGGCCCGCGCGCCCTGGCCCACTTCGCGGAGCTCGGCGCGCTCACCGCCCGGATGCACGCCCACGCCCGCCGCTGGCGGCGCCCGGCCTGGTTCACCCGCTTCCGCTGGTCCGCCGCCGACGCCTTCGGCCGTGACCCCGGCGGGGCGCTGCCCGGCCGCTGGGGACGATGGCGCGACGGCGTCGGGGTGGGCCGCCCCGAGGCCGAGGTCCTGGCCCGGCTGGAGGCCCGGCTGCGGGCGCGGCTGGCCGCCTACGGGTCCGGCCCCGGGCGGTTCGGCCTCATCCACGCCGACACCCGGCTAGCGAACCTGCTCGTCCACCAGGGCACGACGGCGATCATCGACTTCGACGACTGCGGGCTCGGCTGGTACCTGTACGACCTGGGCACCTCGGTCAGCTTCTTCGAGGACGACCCGGCCGTGCCCGCCCTGGTCGCCGCGTGGCTGGCCGGGTACCAGGCCGGCGGCGGCGTCCTGACCGCCGCCGACCGGGCCGAGGCCTGGACGTTCATCCTCTTCCGGCGGCTGCTGCTGACCGCCTGGATCGGCTCCCACCCGGCCGCGGCCGGCGCGGCCGAGCTCGGCCCGGCCTATGCCCGCGGCACCTGCGACCTGGCCGAGTCCTACCTCGCCGGCTCCCTGGACCGCCTCGCCCGGGCACTGCCGTGACCGCCGGCGGCTCCCGGTGAGCGAGCCGGGAACGCGAGAGGAGGTCCGCCGGCCTTGGCCGGCCAGATCGCGCCGGGCGGCGGCGCCCGGACAGCGGCCCGGGGCCAAGCGGGCGCTGGCCGCCGGCCTGGGCGTGAGCCGCCTGGCCGGGCTGCTGGCCCGGCACTACGCGGTGGCCGGGTCCGGCACCGAGGAGCAGGCGGAGGTCCGCCCGGCCGCCGAGGAGGCAGGCTACCTGGACATGGCGCCCGGGACGGCAGCGCTTGCGATCGCCTGGACCACGACCGATGCCGCCGGCGTCCCGGTCGGCTACGAGCGCGACCTGCTGCGGGCGAACCGGGCCGGCCTCATCGCGCGCTCGGGCGGCCCCGGCCGGGTGACCCCTGGCGGTGGTCCCCCTGCCGTCGCCCGGGGCCGGGCGCCGGCCGGACGTGACCGGGGACGCTCTTGCCCGGCCCCCAGGGGACGTAAGTCGCCGCTGCCCTCGCTGGTGACGTAGGCCTCGTAGGCGGCGGCGTCGAGGAGGCTGCCGAGCTCGCCGGCGTCGGTGACGCTGAGCCGGAAGATCCACCCGTCGCCGTAGGGGTCCTCGTTGACCTGCTCGGGAGAGCCGGACAGGTCCTCGTTGACCGCCGTGACCTCGCCGCCGGCCGGCGCGTAGAAGTCGGAGGCGGCCTTGACCGACTCGACCGTGCCGACCGGGCCCCCCGCCTCGACGTTCCGGCCGACTTCGGGCAGCTCCACGTACACCACGTCCCCGAGTTGCCGCTGGGCGTAGTCAGTGAGCCCGACCGTCGCCGGGCCGTCGTCGCCGGCCCGTACCCACTCGTGGGACTTGCTGTACTTCAGGTCAGCCGGAGCGCTCGCCATGGTCAACCTCCCGCCCCGATGCCGGCACTGCCTTACTGAGTGCCCGTCCTCGCTCACATCAGGTAGCGGAAGGACTGTCTCACCTAATGCGGTCGCGCGCAAGTCGCGCAGGTCGCGGGCGGGAGCTGCCATGGGATCGCATGCGCGATCTCATGGCGACGGCCCGTCAGGCCTGCTGGAACTCGACCCGGTTGCCGAACGGGTCGTGGACGTGGAACCGGGTCACCCCCGGGATCTGCTCGTCGGCCCGGGTGCACGGGTAGCCGGCGGCGGTCAGCCGGGCCTGCAGGACGTCGAGGTCGGCGACCAGGAAGGCCGGGTGGGCCTTGCGCGCGGGCGCGAACGGCTCCTCGACCCCCAGGTGGAGGACGGCGGCGCCGGCGGTGAACCAGCAGCCGCCCCGGGGGGCGAGGGCCGGCGGCTTGGCCTCCTCGGTCATGGCGAGCAGCCCGCCGTAGAACTGGCGGGCCGCGTCCTCCTGCCCGCGCGGCATCGCGACCTGGACGTGGTCGATCCCGGTGATCATCGCCGCCTCCTAATTCACTCGACATCAAGATACTCGGCATCGAGTGAGACTGGGCCTGTACCCGGCGATCTTGTCGCTCCTGGAGGAACGCCTGGCCCCGGGCGCGCTGCTGGTCGCCGACAACGCCGACATGAGCCCGCAGTACCTGGCGCGCGTGCGGTCCGCCGACGGCGGCTACACGTCAGTCCCCTT
>DATBEM010000123.1:0-4147 GCA_036276115.1 Trebonia sp. | reverse complement strand
CGAGCAGCTCGGTGCCCTCAATCGTGATCGGCTCGCCATGCATGTCCAGGCCCGTGGCGATGACGCGGGGGGCGCGGGGCGTCGGGAACGTGAGGCCGGGCAGCGACAGGCAGCCCTCGTCGTCTTCCTCCTCATCGCCCGCCAGGTCGAGCTCGGGGTTGATGAGGTGCCCGTACTCACCGTCGTCGTCGCCGCAGTGGAACGTGAACACGCGCAGGGACACGCCGATCTGCGGCGCGGCGAGCCCCACGCCGGGCGCGTCCAGCATGGTCTCGGTGAGATCCTCGACGAGCTTCTGCAGCTCTCGGTCAAAGTCGCGCACTGGCTCAGCCGGGGTGCGCAGGACCGGGTCACCAAACAGCCGGATTGGCCTCAGCACGGTCTGCCTCCATCGCACGTTTACCTGAAGTCTATTCGCGGCTCCGAGCCGGCCTGGGCCGCTCGCCCCGCGGCGGCCGCCCCACCGCCCTGAGCCCGGGCGCTTTTAGATCAGCTCGGCCGGGTCCATCTGCACCCGGACCCCGCCGCCTTCCTTGCGGGCGCTACGGGCGGCCTGGGCGGCGTGCAGGGCGCGGGCGAGGGCGAGCCCGTCTGGCCGGGGCACCCGCAGGAGCGCCCGGACCTGCTCGCCTTGTTCCCGGGGGTCGCGCGATTCCCATGACCCGTGCTCGACCGGCACCGGGCCGAGGATGTCCAGCCGGCTGCCCGCCCCGGGGACCGCGAGCGGGCCGTCAGCCACGTTGAGCAGGGTGCCCTGCCCGTGCGGCGGCTGGCCGGGTGCTGGGGGGCCGGGCGGGGCCGGCAGGGCCGCGAGCAGGCTGGCGACCGCGTCGGGGTCGCCGGTGGCGGCCGCCATCCGCACGGCCGGGGGGAAGGACAGGCCGGCCCGGTCGGCCAGGGTCCGCTCGGCGAAGGTAGCCGGGTCCCACCGGATCAGGGCCTGCACGACCGGCAGCGAGGCGTCGGCGTGCACCAGCACGGTGCCGTCCGGGCGGACCAGGGCGGCGGCCGCCATCCAGCGCCGCAGCGCCTCCTCCTCGCTGCGCAGGCTCGGGCGGGCCAGCAGCGCCCAGCCGTCGAGGAGCAGGGCGGCGGAGTAGCGGGCGACCGGCTCGGCGCCGGGGGTGGCGATGATGAGGGCGGGCTCGTCCGGGACGTCAGGCAGGACGGTCGCGCCGCCGGAGGTGCGCACCTTGACCCCGGGAAAGGCCCGCCCGAGCTCCTCGGCGGTCCGGCTGGCGCCGATGGCGATCGCGCGGACCTGCCCGAAGCCGCATTGCGGGCAGCGCCAGCTTCCCGCCCGGGCGCCGCACCAGCCGCAGTCGGGCACCTCCTGCGCCCCGGCCACCCGCAGCGGTCCCCCGCAAGTCGCGCAGCGGGCCGGGGCCCGGCAACGGCCGCACGCGATCGAGGCGAGGTAGCCCCGCCGTGGGACCTGGACGAGGACCGGCCCGTCGGCCAGGCCCGCCCGGACCGTCCGCAGCGCCAGGCTCGGCAGCCGGGCGGTGGTCGCGACCGCGTCCCGGGCGAGCTGGTACTCATCGGCCGCCGGGCGGATCGTGGCGGCGGTGGCCCGGATGGTGGCGCGCTCGGGCTCCAGCGAGCGCGCCCAGCCGGACGCGACGAGCTGGGCAAGCTCGGCTGTCCGGGCGTACCCGCCGAGCAGCGCGGCCGCGCCCGCCCGGTGCGCGCGCAGGGCGAGCACCTCGCGGGCGTTCGGGTACGGGGCGCGCGGGTCGCCGTGCAAGTCGTCGCCCTCATCCCACAAGACCACCAGGCCAAGGTCCCGCACCGGCGCGAACATCGCGGCCCGGGTCCCGGCGACGACCGCGACCTCGCCCCGCAGCGCCTTCAGCCAGCGCCGGTACCGCTCAGCCGGCCCGAGGTCGGCGGTGAGGCTGACGTGCCGCTCCCCCGGTCCGGGGCCGGCCGCCACCCGCCTCGCCGGCCCAGGCGCCCCCGGCCCGGGCCCGGCAGGCGCAGCCTCGCCCGCCCCGGTGCCCCCGGCAGGCCTGGTGCCGCCCGCAGGCACGGTGCCGCCCGCAGGCACGGTGCCGTCCGCAGAGAGGGTGCCGCCGGGCCCGGGCGGGAGAGCGGCCAGCTCGGCGCTCAGGGCCTCGTCCACCCGGGCCAGGTCGCGGGCGTCGGGGACGACGACGATCGCGCCCCGGCCGGCCGCGACGGCGGTAGCGACGGCGATCGCGATCTCCCGGGGCCACGTGTCGCCGGGCAGGGCGCTCCACGCGGCCCGGGCCGGGCGCCCGGCCGCGATCGCCGTGAGGAATGCCGCCCCGGCCGGGTACCGCGCCCACGGCCCGGGCGCGGGCCGCCCGGATGGTCCATCAGTTCCAGGGCCGGCCCGGGCGGCGGCGGCCTGGCCCATGGCGGCCTGGCCCATGGCGGCAGCGGCAGCAGTTGGCTCACCGGCAGGAGCTGGCTCAGCGGCAGCGGCAGCGGCCGGCTCAACGGCAGCGGCAGCAGCTGGCTTGTGGGCAACTGCCCCGGGCGCAGGGGCCTCAGCGGCCGAGTGCTCGGTCACCGGGGCCTCAGCAGCCAGGTGCTCAGCAGCCAGGTGCTCGGTAGCCAGGTGCTCGGTAGCCAGGTGCTCGGTAGCCAGGTGCTCGGTAGCCAGGTGCTCGGTAGCAGGCTGCTCGGTAGCAGGCTGCTCGGTAGCAGGGCGATCAGGAGCAGGGCGATCAGGAGCAGGGCGATCGGCGACGGGAGCCAGTCGGCTAGCGGAGGCTGGTGAGACCGCCGGATAGGCCACGGCGGCTGAGCGCAGTGCGGCTGCGAGGACCGGTCGGGATGCCGAGGCTGGTTTGGAGGCTGGCGAGCTCAGCGCAGGCCGCGTGGTTGTCCGGCCGGCCGAGGTCTCGGATGCTTGAGGAGCCGGGGAACCAGCAGTGGCCGACCCGGGCGCGGGGCTGGCGGGCGCGGGGCTGGCGGAGGCGGGGCTGGCGGAGTCCAGCTTTTCGGGGGCGGCGTCGCCGGGGGTGGCCTCCCCGAGCGCGGGGTTGGCGGGCGCGGCCAACGCGGAGTCCAGCTTTTCGGGGGCGGCGTCGCTGGAGGGGGCCTCCCCGGGGGCCGGCTTACCGGGCGCGGGTTTGCGGGTGGCGGACTCGACGGTGGCGTGGCGGGGCGGGATGGCCAGACGCAGGACGTCGGCCAGGGTGCCCGCGTAGCGGTCGGCGACAGCGCGGGCCAGGCCCGCGATCTCACCGGTGAGGACCCGCTCGGGGGACACGATCCGGTCCAGCCAGGCCAGCCGCCCGGGGTGGTCGCTCTTGTCCACCCGTTCCAGGATGAAGCCGTCGGTGAGCTGGCCCGCGAAGCGGACCCGGACCCGGACACCGGGCAGCGCCTCGTCCGCGAGGCGCTCGGGGACCAGGTAGTCGAAGGGCCGGTCGAGGTGGGCGAGGGGGTTGTCGACCGCGATGCGGGCGACCGGCAGGCGGGCGGCGGCGCGCAGCGTCGGGGGGTCCTTCTTTCCGGGCCTGCTGCCCGCGCTCTTGCCCGCGGCCCGCCCCGTTCCCCGGCCGGGCTCACCCTTCGCCTGTGCCACCGTCCCGTTTTACCCTGTCGGCCGCCCGGCCGGGTCCCCCTTGGCCACGTGGCCGCGCGCCGTCACTGGCGGGCAGCGCCCGATGACTGGCCGGCGACCTGACAATCTCTCACGGCTTAGCGCGTGTCCGGGCGATCTTCGGTGGCCGGCGCGCCGGGGCGGACGGACGCGGGAGCCGGGGACAACGGACCCGGTGCCGCCCGTTCTCCCCGGCGCCTAGCCTGGCCCTGGCGGCCCTGGCGGCCCTGGCGTCACGCGGTTGCGTGGAGGATTTTCCGGGTTCCGGAAGATTTTCCCGCCCTGGCGGGGGGAATCTTCCAAGATCTTTGCCGGGAGGCCAGCGCCTGCCAGCATCAACCGCGCCAGCTCCGCCAGCCTCGCCACCATCACCTGGCTGCCATGATCGGCCGGACACGTCTTAGGCCCTGTCTTGGCGATCATGGGGGCGGCCAGCGTCCCGGGTTATCGTGAAGGATTTTCCACGCCAGAGCGTGGAAAATCCTTCACAACCGTAATTTCTTACCGGAAAAAGGGCGACTGCCGCGGTGCGAGGGACGCATGCGCCGAGATGGCCGACGCCGACGG
>DATBEM010000122.1:0-13336 GCA_036276115.1 Trebonia sp. | reverse complement strand
CCGTCGGCGTCGGCCATCTCGGCGCATGCGTCCCTCGCACCGCGGCAGTCGCCCTTTTTCCGGTAAGAAATTACGGTTGTGAAGGATTTTCCACGCTCTGGCGTGGAAAATCCTTCACGATAACCCGGGACGCTGGCCGCCTGTCCACCGGCGGAGCTTGTCGGGGTTGCGCACGACCCAGATGCGCCTGATCCGCGGCCCGTCGATGTCGAACGCGAGCACCGTCACGGTCACGCCGTCCTGCTGGGCCACCAGCCCCGGCTGGCCGTTGACGGTGCGCTCGAGGAACGCCAGGCCCGGTGGCGCCCGGCGGGCGATCTCGATCCAGGCCCGGGCGACCGCCCCGGCTCCCGCGATCGGGTCCAGGAACGCGACCACCTGGCCGCCGCCGTCGGCGAGCGCGACGGCATCGGGGTCGAGCAGGCCGAGGAGGGCCTCGATGTCCTTGGCCTCCCAGGCGACCTTGAAGGCCCGGACGACGCCCGCCCGCGCGGCGTCCGGGGACTGCCCGCCGGGCGGGCGCCGGGGGGCGCGCAGCCGGCGGCGGGCGGCCGAGGCCAGCTGGCGGCAGGCCGCCGGGCTGCGCCCGGTGATCTCGGCCACCTCCGCGAAGGGGTAGCGGAAGACGTCGTGCAAGACGAACGCCACCCGCTCGGCCGGGGTCATCGACTCCAGCACGACCATGAACGCCATGGCGACCGACTCATCCAGCGTGACCCGGTCGGCCGGGTCGGCCCCCGCCCCCGGCTGCCCGCCGGGCCACTCGCCCGGCTCGGGCAGCGGCTCGGGGAGCCACTCGCCCACGTAGGCCTCCCGGCGGGCGCGGGCCGAGCCGAGCAGGTTGAGGCAAACGCGGCTGGCGACCGTGGTCAGCCACCCGCCGGGTGACTCGATGGCCGCCCGCTGGGCGGCGCCCAGCGCGTACCAGCGCGCGTAGGCCTCCTGGACCGCGTCCTCCGCCTCGGCCAGTGAGCCCAGCATCCGGTAGGCGAGGTTGATCAGCTGGCGCCGCTCGCCCATGACCGCGTCGAGGCCGGGCTCGGGTCGGGTGCTCATGGGCTGCTCCTGCGTCGCTCGCGTCTGCCGTCACTAACCCGACCGGGCAGCCTGGGCAAACGTGAGGCCGCCTCACATTCGGGCCGGGTGCCTGGTCGGAAGTGATCGCAAGGGCTCATCATCGCCGGCCGTCACGCCCAGGAGGCACCATGACCACCGCCGTCCCCGTCCCGTCGTTCACCGAGCCCGCGCCCGGCCCGCGCCTGGAGCGGGTGGCCGCCGCGCTGGCGGCGCGGGACTTCGCCGCCGAGATCCTCCCCGGCGCCGCCGCCGCCCGGGTCCGCGTCCGCGACCTGATCCCGGCCGGCGCCAGCGTGCTCACCGGCGCCAGCGAGACGCTGCGCCTGTCGGGCATCGACGAGGACGTCAACCAGGGCGGCCGCTACGCGGCGATCCGCCCGCGCGTCCTGGCCATGGACCGCGCCACGCAGTCCGGTGAGATCCGGCGGCTGCTCGCCAGCCCCGACGTCAGCCTGGGCAGCGTCGCCGCCGTGACCGAGGGGGGCTCGCTGGTGATCGCGTCGGGCAGCGGCAGCCAGCTGCCCGCCCTCGCCGGCGGGGCCGGGCGGGTGATCCTGGTCATCGGGGCGCAGAAGGTGGTGCCCGGCCTGCCCGCCGCCCTGCGCCGGGTCGAGGAGCACTGCCTGCCGCTGGAGAGCGCGCGCGCCCAGCAGGCGTACGGGATGCCCAGCGCCGTCAACCGGGTGCTCATCCTCAACGCCGACCCGCTGCCCGGGCGGGTCACCGTCCTGCTGCTGCGCGAGGCCATCGGGTTTTAGTGACCGGCATCCTGGCGCCCGCTCGCTTGACTCTCCGGTTACCGGAGGCCCGGGGGGCCGGGTCATGACCACGATGACCTGGGCCACGGGCGGGCGGGCGCGGTTGGCTGCGATCGCCAGCGGGTAGCTGACGGCTGAGCGCTAACCCTCCCGCCGGCCGGCCAGGTGCCCGCGTCCCGGCGAGTGCCCCGATGCCGGCTTCGGCGGAAAGGACCAGGCATGGCATCCCGCCTGGCGTCCTGACGCATACCCGCGACGGCAACCCGCTCACGCGATGCTGAGCGTGGTGAGCAGCACGTAGACGCCGATGAAGATGAACGCCGCCGGCAGGACCCACCAGTCGTGGCGCTCGATGGCCGCGACGACCCGCGGGTGGCGGGTCAGCAGCCCACCCGCCAGGCACCAGGCCGCGACGCAGGCCACGAACATCGCGCACGTCACCCAGATCCGCTCCGCCCCGGCCGCCGCGAAGAAGGGCGTGTAGGCGGCCAGGTCGTCCGCGCCGTCGATGATCGTGATCACGGCGACGCCCCACGCGCTGCGAGGCGGCGGGGGATGCGGCTCCTGCGCGCGGCTCCGCGCCCGCAGTGCGCTTGCCAGGGTGACGACGCCGATGCCGAGCGGGATCAGGGCCAGCAGCCAGAGCCAGCGCTCCGGCGCCAGCGCGAGCCCGCGGCCGATCAGCGCCGAGGCCGCGATCAGGGCACCGAACCCGAGGTACTGCCCGGCCCAGACGTGCCAGCTGCGCAGCGACCCGCTCCGTGACCGGGCATGCGCGCTGAACAGCGAGATGAGCAGCAGGTCATCGACGTTGGTCCCGGAGAACAGGACCACGGCCGTGACGGCGTCGGCGACGGGCGAGCTCACCGGACGACACTAACCCGTGGGCCGCTGCGCCACGGCCCCGCCGCCTGCTCCGTAAGAGTCCTTGCGCCCGGGCTCAGGCGAGCCCCGTCCCGGCGGTCAGGGGCCCTGGCCGGCCAGCAGGGCCACCCGGTCGGCCGTCGCCAGCATCTCCCGGCCGGCCGGCTGCAGGCCGGCGCTGGTGGCCAGCAGGCCGGTGGAGACCCGCTCGGCCGCGCCCCACTCCCAGACGGCCACCGCGTCCAGCCCGGTCCGGGCGGCCAGCCAGCGGGCCCGCTTGAACGGGTCGCCCCGCACCAGCTCGACCGGGTCCTCGCGCATGAGGACGCCGAGGTCGGACTCGGGCTCGGCCAGCATCCCGTCCGGGTCGATCAGCTTGAACCCGTCGCCGGACCGCAGCGCGTTCCACTGGTGCACGTCCCCGTGCACCACGACCGCGCGCTCGTCGTCGTGCGCCGCCGCCCGCCGCAGCGCGCAGTCGATGGCCTCCTGCGCCGCCCGCTCGGAGCACGGCCGGCCGAGCTGCTCCCAGGCGCGCTCGATGTACGCCGCCAGCCAGCGGCCCTTGGCCGCCCCCGTGGGCAGCCCGCAGCCCGGGGCGCGGCGCCACAGCCGGGCGGCCGCGTCGCACAAGATCGCCTGCCGGGTGCGGGCGGGCAGGCCGAGGCCCGCCATCGGCCGCCCGAGCCGCTCGATGAGCAGCGCGCCGCGCGCCTCGTCGCTGCGCAGCAGCCGGGCGCAGCCATCCCCGCCGGCCAGCCGCAGCACCGTGATCTCGTGACTGGCGGGCGGGCCCACGCGCGGCGGCACCAGCTTGAGGACGGCGGGCGTCCCGTCGCCGAAGTCCGCCCGCGCGACGTACGCCTCGGTTCCCCCCTCGTAGGGGTCGCCGGCCGAGATCCCCCAGTCGCTCTCCAGCGACGCGACCAGCGCCGGCAGGCCCCACAGCCACTGCTGCGCCCCGGCGGCGACCGCCTTGGCCCGCACGACCTCAGGAACCCGCACCCGACTCACGGTAGGCGCCCGCGGCCGCCCGGTCGACCGGTTTTCCCTGGCTGGCGCCGTGTCCCGATCAGGCGGTATCCGCGCCCGGGCAATAGCCGCCGCATAGGGTGGACACCGAACGTCAAGCACGAACATCCGCGAGGAAGGCCAGGAGCACATGAGCATCAGCAAGCCAGAGGTTGACTTCCCCGAGGGCCCGGCGCCGGCCGACCTGGAGATCACCGACATCTGGGAGGGCGACGGGGCCGTCGCCCAGGCCGGCGACAACGTCTCCGTCCACTACGTCGGCGTGGCCTTCTCCACTGGCGAGGAGTTCGACGCGAGCTGGAACCGGGGCGCCCCGCTGTCGTTCCCGCTGGGCGCGGGCCGGGTCATCGCCGGCTGGGACCAGGGGATCGCGGGCATGAAGGTCGGCGGCCGCCGCAAGCTCGTCATCCCGGCCCGGCTGGCCTATGGCGACCAGAGCCCGACTCCCGCGATCAAGCCGGGCGAGACCCTCATCTTCATCTGCGACCTCGTCGCCGTCTGACCCGCGCCCGCATGCCCCGGCCGCCGCGCCCGGTGAGCATGCCGCATACGGCCCCGGCGGCACCCCGGCGACGCCAGCGCGACGCCAGGGTGGCCTCCGGGCCAGGGCGCGGCTCCCGGGGCTAAGGCGGGGCACCCAACGCTAAGGCGCAGCACCCAGGGCTAAGGCGCAGCGCCCAGGGCTAGGCAAGTCCCAGGGCCTCGGCCGCGGCCTGGGCGCAGGCGCGGGACGCGCCGTAGGTCGCCAGGTAGGCGGTGCCGGCCGGCGGGGTCCAGGCGGGGACGCCCATCTCCACGATGACCGTGTCCGGGCGGGCCGCGAGCAGGTCACTGACCAGCGGCAGGACCCCGGTCGCGTCCCGGACGGCGACGACCAGCGAGCGCCCGGTGGCGCCCTCCAGGATCGCCGCGGCGGTGGAGCCGTTGCCAGCCGACGGGTCAACGCGGCGCACGGTCGCCCGGCCCGCCGCCACCCACGGCGTGAAGCCCCAGGTGAACCGGCCGGCCGCGATGTTCTCCTCCGGCTCGACCTCGACGATCAGCGGGTCGGTGAGCTGCGCCGGGATGGGCCCGGAACCACGCAGCGCCCGCCGGGCCGCGATCACCCCGATGCTCGCCCCGCCCGTGCCGCCATCGGCCACGGCGGTGGCCGTGGCCGGGTCGCCGAGGGCCGGCCCGGAGCCGGCGCTCGCGGCGGCGAGGTCCGCGCCGCCCGCCCCGGCGCCGGACCGGATCAGCGCCAGCCGGTCCCGCAGGCCCGCGACCCGGGCGGCCGATTCCTCCAGCCGCGCCGACGGCAGCCGCCCGGCCGTGACCGCGTCGGCCAGCGCCTGCCGGACCGCGTGGTACATCGCCTCATCGGTGTCGCGCCCGAGGCAGATCAGGTCGATGCCGGCGATGGCCGCGAGCACGGCCGCCTCGGGGATGCCGAGCATCCCGCTGGCGGCCTTCATCTCCAGCGCGTCGCAGATCACCACGCCGTCGTAGCCCATCTCGCCCCGGAGCAGGCCGGCGATGGCCGCGGGCGACAGCGTCGCCGGCCAGTCGCCGGTGAGCTCGGGCACCCGCAGGTGCCCCGGCATGAGCGACCAGGTCCCGGCCTCGATCGCGGCCGTGAACGGGGGCAGGTCGCGCAGCCGGATCTGGGCCAGCGAGCGCTCGATCGTCGCCAGCGCCCGGTGGGAGTCCGCCTCGGCCGCGCCGTGCCCGGGGAAGTGCTTGGCGCAGGCGGCCACGCCGGCCTCCTGCAGCCCGCGCACGGCCGCCGCGACGTGCCGCGCGACCAGCGCCGGGTCGGCCCCGAACGAGCGGGTGCCGACGACCGAGCTGCCGCCGGGGGTCAGCACGTCCGCGCACGGGGCGAGGTCGACGTTGATCCCGTGGCGGGCCAGGTCGGCGCCGATCGCGGCGTAGACCTCCCGGGTCAGCTCCGCGTCGTCGACCGCGCCGAGGGCGGCGTTGCCGGGGTACTGGCTGCCCGAGGCGTAGCCGACCCGGGTGACGTCGCCGCCTTCCTCGTCGATCGCGATGACGGGCTCGGCCGGGCTGGCGGCCCGCAGCGCGGCGGTGAGGCCGGAGATGTCGGCGGTGACGTTCGGGCCGAACAAGGTGACGCCGGCCAGCCCCCGGCCCAGGGCCTCCAGGAGCCACGGCGGCGGCGTCGTGCCCGGGAACGGGGGGATGAGGACTGCGTCCGCCAGGGCGGCGATCTTCGGGTCGATGGCAGGCTCCAAGATGGGGGTCATCCCTTCACCGCGCCCGCGACGAGCCCGCTGGCGAGGCGACGCTGGATGACCATGAAGAACGCGAGTACCGGGATGGTGAACAGGGTCGAGGCGGCCATGATCGCGCCCCAGTCGCTGCCGTTGCGGCTCTGGAAGAACTGCACGTACAGCGGCAGGGTGAACTTCCCGTAGTCCCCCGGGCTCAGGAAGGTGACCGCGAACACGAACTCGTTGTAGGCGAAGATGAACGCGAACACGCTGGTGGCCACCAGGCCGGGCGAGACCAGGGGGAGCAGGATGCGCCAGAAGACGGTCCACGCCCCCGCCCCGTCGATCGCGGCGGCCTCCTCCATCTCCCGTGGCACCGACGCCGCGAAGTTGCGCAGCATCCAGATCGTCACCGGCAGCGCGAACGCCGTGTAGACCAGGATCAGGCCGGTGAGGCTGTCGAGCAGGTTCAGCGGCCGGAAGTCGATGTACAGCGCGATGACCAGCGCCTGCTGCGGCAGCATCTGCACGATCAGCAGCATCACCAGGTACGTGGTGCGGAACCGGAACCGGAACCGCGCCAGCGCGATCGCCGCCAGCAGCGCCAGCAGCGCCGAGACGGCCACGCTCACGATCGTGATGAACAGGCTGTTGCGCAGGTAGGTCCAGTAGGGGATGTTGTTGAGCACGCTGCCGTTGATGACGTGCTCGAAGTTCGCGAGCGTGGGGTGCAGCGGGATCGGGTGCGGGGTGAGGGAGTAGATCTCGGTCGGCGGCTTGAACGCGGTCGAGATCATCCACAGCACCGGGAACAGCGTCGCCAGCGCGACGATGACGGCCAGGACGTTCAGCACGACCTTGCGGGCCGTGCGGCCGGTGAGCCGCCGGCCGGCCGGGGGCGCCCCGCCAGGCCCGGGCGCCCGGCGCGGCCGCGCCAGGATGGTCGCCATCAGCGGAACGCTCCTTGCTTGATCGACGCCCGGACGTAGCCGACCGTGATGATGAGCAGGATGATGGTGAGGATGAAGGCGACCGCTGAGCCGACCCCGTACCTCGCCGGCTGGGTGAACGCCTGGAAGTACTCGTACAGGCCGAGGTTGAACTCGTCCCGGTTGCCGGGCGCCCCGGTGATGATGAAGGGCTGCGTGAAGATCCCGAAGTCCCAGATGATCGACAGCAGCAGCAGGACCAGGAAGACCGGCTTGAGCAGCGGGTAGGTGATCGACCAGAACGCCCGCCAGGCGCTCGCCCCGTCCACCCGGGCCGCCTCCAGCAGCTCCGCCGGGACCGTGCGCAGGCCGGCCAGC
This sequence comes from Trebonia sp., assembly GCA_036276115.1. Lineage (GTDB taxonomy): Bacteria > Actinomycetota > Actinomycetes > Streptosporangiales > Streptosporangiaceae > Trebonia. Next base: position 6,085 of record DATBEM010000122.1, on the reverse strand, counting down.
ACGGTGACGGCGACGAACGGGAAGCTGGTCCAGACGATCATCACCGTCAGCACCGTGTAGGCCGGCAGGACCGCGTTATCCCAGCTGAAGCCGGCCCACTGCGGGCCTCCGCCGAGCCACGACGGCAGCTTGGACAGCGTCCAGTCCACGATCCCGCCGTCCGGGCTGGTGAGCCAGGCGAAGATGACGCTGGCCGACACCGCCGGGGTGCCCCAGGCGAGCAGGGCGGCGGTCGAGACGAACGTCGCCATCTTCTTGCCCAGCTGGGCCAGCAGCAGCCCGACCAGGGTGCCGACAATGAGGGTGAGGGGCACCACGACGACGGAGAAGACGAGGGTGAGCCGCAGCGCCGCCCAGAACGACGGGTCACGGAAGATCTCGGAGTAGTTCGCGAAGCCGACCCACCGGGTTGGCTCGACCCCCGCGATCTGCGGCAGCCCGTAGTCCTGGAAGGAGTAGATGGCGATCTGGATGGCGGGCCACAGCACCAGCCAGCCGACCACGGCCGTAGCCGGTAGCAGCAGCAGGTACGGGGCCACGCCGTGGCGGCGGATCCAGATGGCGACGCGCTGGCGCGGCGTCAGCCCCGGCGTCCGCAGCAGGTCCGGCCGGCGCGCGGCTGATGCGCGCGCGCGGGCCAGGATCCCCTGAGGCACGGCGCCGGCCGGGGAGGGGGTCCCCGGCCGGCGGTTATCGGTGTTCACCATGGGCAGGCTACGGGCTAGCTCGCGCTGCCGGTGTTAAGCACGTTAGTGAGCTGAGTGTTGGCCGCGGCCACGGTCGAGGCGAACGGCGCGCCGTTCATCAGCTGCTTCAGCATCGTCGGGATGATGTTGAGGTTGCCGTTGTCGGCCGTAGGCCAGTTCTTGGCGTTCAGCGGCGAGGTCTGGCCGCTCAGGGCCGCCTTGGCGAAGCCCGCCATGAAGGCGTCGCCCGGGGTCACGCTGCTGGAGATCGCCGAGGTGTAGGGCGGGAAGAAGCCCGACAGCTTGGCGAACGAGGTGGAGTTGGCCGGGTTGTCCATGACCGTGAGCAGGTCCCAGGCCGCCGCCTGGTTGGGGCTGGTCTTGAAGACCGCGAGGTCAGAGCCGCCCGAGAACACCGGCGCCGGGTTGGGGCCGTTCTGGCTCGGGATCGGGAACGAGGCGAGGTTGGCCTTGTCCACCGAGTTGGCGGGCAGGGTCGACTCGGCCCACGGGCCGTCGATGTACATGTCCAGCTTGCCGAGGCCGAAGTCCTCGTTGGCGCCACCGGACGTCGCGCCGGCGTTGCCGAGCTCGGTCTGTCCGATGTACTTCGAGGGCGACACCTTGTCGGTCGTGTACAGGCCGACGTAGTACTTGATCGCCGCCTCGGTCTGCGGGGAGGTCAGGTCCCCCGTCCAGGTGCTGCCGCTCTGGGTCGCGATCTGGCCGCCGGCGCCCCAGATGAAGCTGGCGAACGCGTTGGTGTCGTTGGTGATCGCGTCGAAGCCGTAGGTCCCGGGGTAGGCCTTCTGCAGCTTGGCCGCGTCCGCCGACAGCTCCGCCCAGGTGGTCGGGGTACTGGTGATGCCCGCCTTCTTGAACTGGTCGGTGCGGTACCAGACGGCCCGCACGCCGCCGAACCACGGCACGGCGTAGGTGGTGCCGTCCTGGGTGTCGTTGGCGAGGTCACCGGGAACGATGCCGGAGGTGCCCGACCAGCTCTTCAGCTCGCTGGTAAGCGGGGAGAGGATGCCGCTGGCCGCCTCGGTCGGGGTGTCGGTGTTGCCGAGCTCGGTGATGTCGGGGATGTTCTTCCCGCTGGACAGCGCGTTGTTCCAGTCCTGGGTGCGGTCACTCCACGGCACCCAGACGACGTTCACCTTGGTCTTGGCGTACTGCGGGAACTGCTGGTGGAACTGCGTGGTAATGCCGTTCATCCAGGTGACCTGGCTGGGCACTGAGCCGCCCATCCGCCAGACGGTCAGGGTGGCGGGGGCCGATCCGCCGGACGTGCCGCTGGCCGAGCCCGACGAGCTTGACGAGCTTGAGCTCGAGCTACAGGCGGTGATTGCCAGCGTCGCCGCTGCGACGCCCGCGGCCACGGTCAGCGCGGCCGATCTCTTCCTGAGTCCCACTTTGCTGGCACTCCCATTCTGCGTGCGAGGGGGTGTTGGTCAAACTTGTCAGTGACCCTTGGCACAGAAACTAACTGGAAAGTTTCCTATAAGATAGACCTGTTGCCAGATCTTAACAATGGCCGAGTGAAGCTGGGAAGGGCGCCACCTGCCCGACCTATTGAGGGGGAGTCATGAATCCTACGGTCGCCTCGGGCGCGCAGCGGCGCCCGAAGCCTGGCACGCCGAGCCTGCTGCGCGAGCTCAACGACCGGGCGGCGCTGGAGTTGCTGCTCGCCGACGGGCCGCTTACCCGCGCCCAGCTGTCCGAGCGGACCGGGGTGTCCAAGGTCACCGTGTCGCAGATGCTGGTCCGGCTGGAGGAGCGCGGCCTCGTGCGGGTCGCCGGGGAGCAGGCGGGCGGGCGGGGGCCGAACGCGGCGCTGTACTCGGTCGTCCCCTCCAGCGCCTACGTGGCCGGCCTGTACGTGGAGTCCGACCTGGTCAGCGCGGCCGTCGCCGATGTCGCGGGCAACCGCGTGGCGAACGTCAGCGTGGACCCGAGCGGGGCCGACGACCCGGTCGGGGTGGTCCGCGACGCCATCTTCACCGCCTGCCAGAGCGCCGGGATCGAGGTGACCCGGCTGCAGGCGGTCGTGATCGGCAGCCCCGGCGTCCTGGACCCCCGCACGGGTGCTCCCCGCCTCGCGGTCAACCTCCCGACCTGGCACGAGGACGTGCTCGACACCCTGCGCGACATCCTCCACACCCCCGTCGTCATCGAGAACGACGTGAACCTGGCGGCCATGGCCGAGCGGGCCGGCGGCGCGGCCGTCGGCCTGGACGACTTCGCCCTGATCTGGCTCGGCGGCGGCCTCGGCCTCGCCACCGTCATGGGCGGCCAGGTCCGGCGGGGCAGCGGCGGCGCCGCGGGCGAGATCGGCTGGATGCCGGTCCACGGCAGCACCCTGCCCTCGGGCGATGACCACCCGGGCAAGGCCGGCCTGCAGGCCCTGGCGGGCGGCCTGGCGGTCCAGTCGCTGGCCGCCGAGCACGGCTTCGCCGGCCCGACCCCGGCCGACGCCGTCACGGCGGCGGTCACCGACGCCGACGCGGGCGGCGACCGCGGCGCGGCGTTCCTGGACGAGGTCGCCCACCGGGTGTCGATCGGCGTCGCCGCGGTCTGCGTGGTCCTCGACCCCGCCCTGGTCGTCCTCGGCGGCACCGTCGGCCGCGCGGGCGGCCGCCCGCTCGCGAGCCGGGTGCAGGCCGGGGTGCCCCGCATCTGCCTGGCCCGCCCCACCGTCGTGCCCACCGCCGTTCCTGACGAGCCCGTCCTGCGCGGCGCGATGCAGGCGGCCCTGGCCCAGGCCCGCGCCACCTTGCTGGGCTCGCTCGGCGAAGACACGGACCTGTCGTAACCGCTACGGCAACCGCCCCACCCGATAGGAGTCGAAAGTCCCTCATGACGACCCACCTCGAGGACGAGATCCTCGCCCAGCCGGCGAGCTGGGCGACCGCCATCGCCCGGGCCGCCGACGCCAAGCTGCCCCCGGCCGGGGCGCGCGTGGCCGTGATCGGCTGCGGCTCCTCCCTCAACGTCAGCCGGGCCTACGCGCGGCTGCGCGAGGACGCCGGGCAGGGCTGGACCGACGCCTACCCGGCGTCCGAGCTGACCGGCACCCGCGGGTATGACCACATGGTGTTCATCTCCCGCACCGGCACCACCTCGGAGGTGCTCGCCGCGCTGCGGGCGGCCCCGGCCGGGACCACGACCACCTCGATCACCGCCGACCCGGACGCGCCGCTGGCCCAGGGATGCGACAACGTCGTCCTGATCGACTTCGCTCGCGAGCGCTCGGTCGTCTCCAGCCAGTTCGTCAGCTCCGCGATCGTGCTGGTCCGGGCGCACCTGGGCGAGGACCTGGCCGGCCTGCCCGCCCAGGCCGCCGCCGAGCTGGCCCGGCCGCTGCCGGCGGGCCTGGCCGAGCGGCGCGAGTTCACCTTCCTCGGCGCCGGCTGGGCCGCCTTCGTCGCTGACGAGGCCGCGCTCAAGCTGCGCGAGGCGTCCTGCTCGTGGGCCGAGTCCTACCCGGCCCTGGAGTTCCGGCACGGGCCCATCAGCGTCAGCGACGCCGGCACGGTCGTGTGGGCCATGGGCAAGATCCCCGAGTCCCTCGCCCGCGACTCCGCCCGCACCGGCGCGCTGGTCATCACCAGCGGCGGCGACCCGCTGCTGGGCCTGACCGGCGCCCAGCGCCTCGCGGTCGCGCTCGCCGAGCGCAAGGGGGCCGACCCCGACCAGCCGCGCTCGCTGTCCCGCTCGGTGATCCTGGCGTGAGCATCCTGATCGCCGCCGGCCACGTCGTCACGCCGGGCGCCCCCCTCGCGCCCGGCTGGATCGCGGCCGACGGCGACCGCATCACCGCCCTCGGCGCCGGGCCGCCGCCGGGCCCGCCCGACCGCACCGCCGCCTGGGCGCTGCCAGGGTTCATCGACCTGCACGTCCACGGGGGCGGCGGCGCGTCGTTCACCGAGGGCGACGCGGCCGGTGCCCGCCGGGCGGCCGCCTTCCACCGCGCCCGCGGCACCACCCGCATGCTCGCCAGCCTCGTCACCGCCCCCCTGGCGGAGCTGGAGCGGCGCGCGGGCATGCTCGCGGGCCTGGCCGCCGAGGGCGTCATCGACGGCATCCACCTGGAGGGGCCGTTCCTGTCGGCGGCCCGCTGCGGCGCCCAGAACCCCCGCTACCTGGTCCCGCCGTCCGCCGGGGCCTTCGAGCGGCTGCGCGTCGCTGCCCGGGGCTGGCTGCGGGTGATCACGATCGCCCCCGAGCTGCCCGGCGCGGCCGCCGTGATCACCGCCGCCGCTGAGGCGGGCGTCGTCGTCGCGGCCGGCCACACCGACGCCAGCGCGGCGGTCACCGACGCCGCCGTCAGCGCCGGCGTCAGCCACGCCACCCACCTGTTCAACGGCATGCGCCCCCTGCGCCACCGCGAGCCCGGCCCGGCCGGGGCGCTGCTCGACCGCCAGGTGACCTGCGAGGTCATCGCGGACGGGATCCACCTGCACGACGCCACCGTCCGCCTGGCGGCCCGGGCGGCCGGGCCGGGCAACCTCGTCCTCATCACCGACGCGATGGCCGCCGCGGGCATGCCCGACGGCGACTACGCGCTCGGCGAGCTGGCCGTGACCGTCGCCGGCGGCACGGCGCGGCTGAGGAGCGAGCCGTCAGCGCGAACGGGCCCGGCCGCCCCGGGCGCCATCGCCGGCTCGACCGCGACGATGGACCAGGTCGTCCGGCGCGCGATCACCAGCGTGGGCCTCAGCCCGGCCGACGTGGCGGCCGCGTCGGCCGCCACCCCCGCCCGCATCCTCGGCCTCAGCGACTCCGGCCAGCTCAGCCCGGGCCAGCGCGCCGACATCGCCCTGCTGGACGAGGACTTCCGCCTCACCGCCGTCCTGGCCCGGGGCCGCTGGGTCGGCCCGGTGCACCCTGCTCTCCCGTGACCATGCCGAGCACGTCACCGCCGGAGAGGACGGCGTGTTCGCGGGACGAGGTGCCGTGGGCGGGCAGAGCATGCGCTTTACCGCACGACGTCGGTGGCCAGCACGGCTGCCGCCACCCCCGGACGAAGCTTGCGCCCTAGGCGAGCTAGCCGCCGCCACCGGCACGGCCCGGCTCAAGTGCGCGTGCCAGTCGCGTACCGTGGCGGCGCAGCAGTAGCGCGAGCTGGGGATGATCTCCGCGCTCGATTCGCGCCAGCCACATCCGTCTAGGAGGTGGTGGTGCCTCGGCTACTTCCGGTCCTCGGTGAAAAGGTGGCCATACCTGGCCAGCGCGGCCGAGCGCTCGCAGAGTTCGTACCGCGTGAGGTCGTCGATCAGCCTGGTTTCGCGGAGGTGCTGTTCGACTGCGTGCAGCAGCATGGTGTCGCCGAGTTCGCTGAGGTGAACTCCATCGCTCCAGAGGCCCGCTCCGGCCTGGGGGCCTGCCGACCGGGC
>DATBEM010000121.1:0-82146 GCA_036276115.1 Trebonia sp. | reverse complement strand
GCGGGCGGCGGCCCCGTGCCCGCGGGCTACAGGGTGGTGCGGGCGGCCACCTGGACCAGCTCGGGAAGCGTGCGGGCGCTGACCGATCCCGCGATCGTCGCGCCCGCCCAGGCCAGCAGCGTGCCGTACGCGCCGCCGGCCACGATGAGCGCGGGCGCCCGCACCCCCATGGCGACCGAGCCGGTGGTGGCGATGGCGGCGATGACCGGCGCGACCAGGACCGCCGTGCCGAGCAGGGTGCCGAACCGGCTGGCCACGCTCTGCCCGGCGTACCCGCTGACCGGCCGGGGCGACGGGCTGCCGGCCCGCCGCTCCGCCGCCCAGGGGGAGGTGGCCGAGAAGAGGTTGCTGAGGCCGAGCCCCGCGCCGACGGCCGCCAGGCCCAGCCCCCAGGCGAGGAAGCAGTCGGCCGGGTGCCCGACGATCACGGCGAGGACCAGGGGGATGATCACCACCAGGGGCACCGCGATGAGCGCGAGCACGGCGTCCTGCGCGAGGAACCAGCCGCGCATCGCCTTGCGGCCCGACAGCGCCAGCGCGTCCAGGTAGAACGCGAACCCGGTCAGCCCGATCCGGTTGTCGTGGACCATCGCGGTGAACGCCCCGCCGAAGCCGGCGCTCAGCAAGATCCCGACCAGCGGCTCACCGCCGCGCAGCGAGCCGATCGCCGTGACGATCATGACGATGGCCGAGATCCCCCAGGCGACCAGCGACGAGGGGTCACGCCGCTCGTAGACCAGCGCCCGGGCGGCGACCGTTCCCCACGGGCCGCGGACCCGCCCGAACGGCAGGCCCCCGCTGCGGACCGCCGCCGCCTGGGTCGAGGCGTCCGCCGTCACCAGGGCGCGGGCCAGGGACCGGACCCACAGCCAGGCGAGGACGGCGATGATGCCGGCCAGGAGCGCCAGCCGGCCCAGGCCCGCCAGCGCGTGCCCCGTGGAGGCATCCTGCACGGCGTGGGCGGCCATCCCTGGCGGCAGCCACCGCAGCCACCGGTCGACCCCGGCGAACGTCCCGGCGGTCAGGGTGCCGTCGGACGCCGCCTTGGGCAGCACCTGGGCGAACGTCTCGTACAGGCCGAAGACGGGGATGATCGCGAGGGCGGCCAGGTCGCGGCCCCGGCGCGAGCGCAGCAGCCCGGCCAGCGAGGTCGTCGCCAGCCGCGCCAGCGTGATGCAGAACAACACCTGCAGCAAGGCGGCGAGGATCGCGAAGAGCACGCCGAGCGCGCCCCGGGCCACCCCCACGGTGACCCCGAGCGCGCCGATGAGGTTGGCCAGCGGCCACACCCCGGTCGCGGACGCGGCCACCAGGCCGACCGCCAGCGGCCGCAGGCGCAGCGGGTAGATGGCCAGCGTCGCCGGGTCCAGGGTGGCGTCGAGGCCGAAGACCATGAGCGGCAGCAGGAGCCAGCCGAACGCGAGCGTCGTGTAGATGGCGGCGGTCAGGCCCACCGCCGCGCCGTTGCCGCGCACGGCGGCCAGCAAGACGAATGTCCCCAGGGCGAGCAGGACGGCGAAGGACGAGCTGATGATGAACGAGGCCTTGGCCCCGCCGGTCGACTTCAGCGCGCCGAGCAGCTGCCGGAGCTTCAGCTGGACGAGGACCCAAGCCACGACAGTCCCTCCCCGTCGTTCCCGCGCGCGCCGACCAGGTCGATGAACGCCTGCTGGAGGGTCTTGCCGGCGCGCACCTCATCGGTCGTGCCGCTGGCGACGATCCGCCCGGCGGCGATGACCGAGACGTGGTCGCAGACCTGCTCGACCAGCTCCATCACGTGGCTGGAGAACAACACCGTGGAGCCCGAGGCGGCGAAGCGCCGCAGCAGCCGGCGGATCACGTCGGCCGACACCGGGTCGACGCCCTCCAGCGGCTCGTCGAGGAACAGCACCTGCGGGTTGTGGATGAGGGCGCAGCCGAGGGCGGCCTTCTTTCGCATGCCGGTCGAGTAGTCGGCCACCAGTCGCTTCGCGTCGCCGGCGAGGTCGAGCACGTCCAGCAGCTGCCGTCCCCGCTGGCGGGCCTCGCCGGCCGGCAGGCCGTGCAGCCGCCCCGCGTACTCCAGCAGCTCCTGGCCCGACAGGCGCTCGAACAGCCGCACCTCGGCCGGGACCACGCCGATGATCGCCTTGGCCGCCACCGGGTCGGCCCAGACGCTGACCCCGTTGATCGTGACCGAGCCGGTGTCCGGGCGCAGCAGCCCCGTCATCATCGACAGCGACGTGGTCTTGCCCGCCCCGTTCGGCCCGACCAGGCCCGACAGCGAGCCACGGGCGATGTCGAGGTCGATCCCGGCGACCGCCTCCTTGGCCCCGAAGCTCTTGCCCAGCCCCCGCACCGCGATCGCGACCGGCGCTGAGCTGGCGGGCACGGGGCTGACGGGCACGGGCGGCCCCGTCGGCGCCGGCGGGCTGGATGGGACTGTCATCGGACCTCCCTGGTGCGCATGCGGCAAGCCTAGGCCGTTGGGACTCCCCTTTTTCAGGTTCCCTATCCGTAACGAATACGGTCCCCGCCGCGTGCCCGCATCCTCGCTGAAGGTGCCGGCCATCCCGCCATTGGTTATTGACGTCGGCACATGCCGGCGAACCTGAAATGGAAATTGCCGGCTGCTCGCCCCGGCCGTCGGCCCGCCGCGAAATGCCCACTGCCCGCAGCCCGCCCGCCCGGGGGCCTCCACCATAAGGCGCAGGTACGACACTTTCGCGCCATTACCGTCGCTACCAGCGATAATACGCCACTGCCGCCCGGCTGTCGCGCTGCTAGCAGGAGCAGTCGCAGCAGTCCCCGCAGTCGCCGCATGACTCACAGCAGCCCTCGGCGCAGCACTCGCAGCCGCACTCGCAGCAGCAGTCATCGCAGCAGCAGCCCCCGCAGCCCCGCCGGCGGCGGCCGCCGCGCTCGGGGACGGCCCGCTCGAACTCGCCCGTGCACAGGCCGGCCGCCGAGGCCAGCCCGGCCAGCGCGGCGACCCGGGCGACGGCCGCCAGCGGGCGGGCGACGGCGTGCCCGGGCGCGGTCCCCGCGTGCTCATGGCCGGCTACCGGGTGCCCGCACGCGGCGTGCTCGTGCTGGTGCCCGGTCCCCGTCCCGGCGGTCGCGGTCGCGGGGGCGCCCGCGTCCCGCAGCACGCGCCGGACCGAGCGGCTCAGCTCACCGTCGAGCAGCGCGTCCACCAGCCGCCGGTCGGTGAGGTCAGCGTCGGCGAGGGCGAGCCGGATGCCGGTGAGGGCGTCCGCGCACAGCCGCGCGACCTCCGCCAGCGGGGTGCCGGTGACGGTGACCGGGTTCCAGGCGCCGCTGGCGGCGTCGGCCGCCTGGTCCTCGACGGCGTCCAGCAGGTGCGCGATCCGGCCGAACAAGCGGCCCGCCTCGGCCAGGGGCGCCTCGTTGCCGGGCTGCCCGGCCAGCACGGCCGTGTGGGCGAACGCGGCGGCGGTCGCGGCCTCGGTCGGCTCGGTGACCGCCAGGATGGGCGTTCCCGGCCCGGCGGCTGCCTCCAGCGCTTCCTGGCGGGCGACCGCGCCGGTCAGCAGGGCGGTGTCGAAGCCGAGGCCGGCGCCGGCCCGGGCGCCGCGCTCCTCCCAGCCGCGGGCGAGCGCGCCCGCGGCCGCCCGCAGGCCCGGGCGGCCGGCGATCCCGTCGCCGTCGGCCGCGTGGTCGCGCGCCTTGGCCGCCGCGAGCACCAGCGAGACGGTGGCGGCGAGCCGGGCGCAGTCCCCGACGGCGACCTGCGCCCGCCGCATCCCGCGCAGCGGGCATGGCCCGGCCAGCCGCCGCCCGGGCTCCTGCCCGGGCGCGGCCTGCGCCTCGGCCAGGACGGAGATGATGAGGCCGTCGTAGTTGGTGGCCAGCCGCGCGAGCTGCCCGTGGTCGTCGCGCAGGGCCAGGCACAGCCCGCACAAGTGGGCCCGCCACGCCTCACGCAGTTCCCCGCCCAGCCGGTGCCGGCACGGCCTGATGATCCCGAACATGGCGTAACGGTACGGGCGGCGATAGCGCCGGGTCTACCCGATGTCGGTATTTTTGCCGAACAGGGGCTGGCAGCTCACAGCTAGTGCTGAGCAAGCCGGCACGTGCCCTGCAGTCAGGGCGGGCAGGCTGAGGGACATGCAGACTTACACCACCGCCGGGGCACGCTGATGAGCGGCCGGGCGGACCTCGCGGTTCCCGAGACCAGGCGCTGGCTGACGACGGTGCTGCGCCCGGCCGGGCTGCTCGACGAGCCCGGCCTCGACAAGGTCGGGCTGGCGCTGGCCATCCTCGCCGCCTGCAGCGACATGGTCATCGTCGACCTGGCCGCCGCGACGGTCCCTAGCCCGCGCGACCTGGCCCGCACGCTGCTGGCGCCGGCCGAGGAACTGGACCGGGCCGGGCGCTGCCTGCTGCTGCGGGGCGTGCCCCGCCAGCTGCGGGCCGAGCTCGACGGCGTGGTCGCCCCGGCCATCACCCTGGCCGAGGACGACCCGGACGCGGCCGGGCAGCCGTAGGCCGCCGGACCGCGGGCCAGGCGCGCGGGCCGTTCTGCGGCCGGGCCAAATCCTTTAGAATCGCCGTATGGAAGGCGTCCCCACCGGCCTCGATATCGACCTCAATATCGCGTTGCTGCCGGACCGCCCGCTAGCGGGCAGGCTAGTCGCGGCGAGCGGTGAATTCGCTCGCCGGTATCGCGCCATCGTGCGGCTCGGGGACCCGGGATCGCGGCTGGCGCTCGCGCCCCACCTCACCCTCTACCAGGCCCGCCTGCCGCTGGCGGCGCTGGCCGGGCTGGCGGGGGAGCTGGCGGCGGCGGCCACCGGGCTCGCCCCCCTCACGCTGGCCTGCACCGGGCTGGCCTACAACCCGGGCGAGGCGTCGCTGGAGGCCCGGACCGAGATGCCCGATGCCCTGGTGGCGCTCCAGGACCTGGTCATCAGCCTGGCCAACCCGCGCCGGGGCGGCCGCCTGCTCGACCGCGACCCGGCCGGGAACCGCCTGGCTGACCTGCACGCCGCCCCCGGGGCGCTCGGCGACAGCATCCGCCGGACCGGCTACGGCGAGGCCGGCGACCCGCGCCAGGGCGGCCTGTTCCGCCCGCACGACACGCTCAACTGGTTCGAGCCCGGCACCATGGTCGACGTGGCCCGGGAGGACACCAGGGTCAATCTCGGCGGCCTGAGCGGCGGCTACCCGGCCCTGGGGATCTTCGCCCTCGGCCCGCACGGCACCTGCCCGCAACTGCTCGCCCGTACCGCCTTCGGCGGCTAGGCGCACTGCCCTTGGCGGCTGGGCGCACTGCCTTCGGCGGCTGGGCGCACTGCCTTCGGCGGCTGAAACAGGCCGCCACGGAAGTGACCGGTGCGACCGGTGAACGCGCCATTGGCGTAAATTCTGCGCTGCCATTCCCGCTGATTCCTGCAAGAATAGGCTCATCGCGGACAGCCGGAGAGGCGCGGCTGATGACGGATTATGAATACCTCGCGCGGACGGTCGGGGAATTGCCGCCGGGCAGCGCCGGGTACGCGGCGGCCGCCACCCGGACGGCGCTGGCGCGATGGGCCGCCGGAGCGCTGCGGGAGGTCGCGGACGGGACGCGCCCGGTGCGGGCCGTGCGGCACCCCCTCGGCTTCACCTGCCTGCCGCTTGAGCGGGCGGCGGGCGACGGGGTCTGCGTGCACCTGTGGAGCCCGCGGGTCGAGCGGGCCGGGCTGACGACGTCGGAGGTCCACGCGCACTGCTGGGAGCTGGCCAGCTACGTCCTCTTCGGGCGGCTCGACAACCAGGTCATGGTGGTCGGCGACGCGGCCGGCCTGCACGAGGGCGGGACGTGGCCCGAGGGACTCTACCGGGTGCTCGACGTCCGGGTGGGGGGCGACGGCGACGAGCTCGTGCCCACCGCCCGGTTCGTGCACTGCGTGCCCGGCCAGCGCCAGTCGGTCGCCACCGGGGACGCCTACTCACTGCCGGCCGGGGCGTTCCACGCCACCGACGTGCCCCCCGGGACCGAGACGGCGACGATCGTGCTCGGGCGGCTGGTGCCGGGCGCCCCGGACTGGGCGCTGGGACGGCCCAACAGCGACCCGCACCGGGTGCGGCGGCGGGTGCACGATGCCGCCCGGACCGCCGCCATCGCCCGGGTCATCCTCGGCCGCCTGCTGGCGGCCACGCCCGCGGCCCGCGACTAGCGGGACAGCGGCGGGGACCGGCTAGAGCCACAGCAGGGCGGCGACCGACGCGGCCATCCCGGCGACCGCCAGGCACGCGCTGGTCGCCATGAACCGGCGCAGCGGGATCGCCACTCCCGACGACACGCAGCGCTCGTACCACAGCAGCGTCGCCAGCGACGCCCACGGGGTGATGACCGGGCCGACGTTCACCCCGATGAGCAGCCCCAGGAGCTGGGTGTGGTTAGGGCCGGGAATGACCGCCTCGCCCGCGACGTAGGCCGGGAGGTTGTTCAGGACGTTGGCCAGCAGCGCGCCGGCCCCCGCCGCCCGGAACGTTCCCAGCGCCCCGCCCGACGAGCTCACCATCGCGGTCAGCGGGCCTTGCAGGTGCAGGCTAATCGTCTGCACCACGAGAAACAGGCCGGTGACGAAGACCGGCAGCCGCCAGGGGATTAGCGACCAGCGCAGCGCGGTCCGGTCCCGGATCGCGAACGCGGCGGCGACCGCCGCCGCCGCGATTGCCGAGGCGACCCCGAGCTCGACCCCGCCCAGCAGCGCCGCGATGAAGAACAGGCAGGCGGCCGCCGCGATGCGAAACAGCCAGCGGTCAGGGGCCAGGTACGGCACGGGCGGCTCGTACCGGCGCGCCCCCCGCCGCCCCCGCCGCCAGTAGAACGCCCACAGCAGGACGGCGGTGACCGCCAGGGCGGCGGCCTGGGCGGGCCCCATCCGGGTCGCGAACCCCGCCGGCGACAGCCCGACCCGTCCCTGGGCGAGGAGGTTAGTCAGGTTCGACACCGGCAGCAGGAGCGAGGCGGTGTTCGCCAGCCAGACCGTGCACATCGCCAGCGGCAGGGCCGGCACCGGCTCATCGGTCCCCGGCTCCCGCAGCGTCCGCGCGAGCGCCAGCATGACCGGCGTGAGCAAGACGGCGGTCGTGTCGAGGTTGAGGCCGATCGTGGTGACCGCCGCGAACGCCACGCAGCAGGCGAACAGCAGCGCGAAGTTCCCGCGAGCCGCGATGGCCAGCCGTCGCGCCGCGAAGTCGAACACCCCCGCGGTCGCGGTGAGCTCGGCCAGCACCAAGATCGTGGCCAGGAACAGCAAGATCGGCAAGATCCGCCGCACGGTGGCGGACGCCTCGCCCGACGGCAGCAGCCCGGTCGCGGTGAACGCCAGCCCGGCCGCCAGCAGGGCGACCGCGATCCAGTCCAGGACGCCCAGGTTCCGCCCGAGGAAGCCGGCCGTCCGCCGGAGCATGCGCAGAGCCTCCTAGCGGTTGGCCACCGACCCCGCGCCGATGCTAGCAGAACGCCGGCCGGGCCGGGGGTGTGGCCCGGTTGTGACGCTTGGAGCGGTGCATTGCGCGCATACTGAAACCATGCCGGGTCGCGACTCACGGTCATTGGGGCAGCCGCTGGCGCGCACGCTCCTGTTCGTCAGCTACACCCCCGCCGACGAGGACTGGGCGAGCTGGATCGCGTGGGAGCTGGAGAGCGCGGGCTACCGGGTCGTCTTGCAGGCGTGGGACTTCGTCCCGGGCACTAACTTCGTCGACTTCATGGACCGGGGGGTGGCCGAGGCGGCGGCCGTCATCGCCGTGCTGTCGCGGTCCTACCTGTCGTCGCGGTTCGGCCGGTGGGAATGGCAGGCGGCGATCCTGGCCGACCCCGATGACCCGGCCGCGAAGCTGATCACCGTCCGGGTCCAGGAGTGCCCCCTGGAGGGGCTGCTGTCCACGATCACCTACGTGGACCTCGTCGGCTCCCAGGAGCAGCAGGCCCGGGACATGCTGCTCTCCCGGGTCAGGCACACCCTCGACGGCCGGGCCAAGCCCAGCGTCCGCCCGTTGTACCCGTCGGTGACCGGGCCGCGCCCGGTCGCCCAGCCGAGCGCGCTGCTGCCGCAGGAGGCGCTGCGCCAGCAGGAGATCAGCCGCCAGCGAGACCTGGAGCGCCAGCGGTCCCGGCGCCGCCCGCTCACCCGCCCCGAGTACCCGCCCGGCCGCCGGCCGGGCGCCGACTCGCGCGACGGCGTCGCCATCTTGCACGTCCCCGGCCCGCGCTTCGGCCGGGCCGCGCCCGAGCCGGGGGTGCCGGTGACCGCCACCGAGTTCCAGGCGCGCGTCTGGGCGGACGTCAGCCGGCTGGCCGACGCCGGCGCCCCGCGCCCGGACCTGCTCGTCGTCACCGGCGACCTGACCCACTCCGGCTCGGTGCGCGAGTTCGACCAGGCCGCCACGTTCCTGGCCGGGCTGCGGGCGCTGCTGGGCCTGGAGCCCGAGCGCTGCGTCATCGTGCCCGGCAGCCACGACCTGACCCGGGTGGCCTGCCGCGCGTACTTCGATGACTGCGAGGCCGACGACATCGAGCCGCGCGCCCCCTACTGGCCCAAGTGGCGGCACTTCAGCCGCGTCTTCGAGGAGTTCTACCGCGACCTCGACCCGGTGGCGTTCGACCGGTCCCAGCCGTGGAGCCTGTTCGAGGTGCCCGACCTGCGGGTGGTGGTGGCCGGGCTCAACTCCACCATGGCCGAGACCCACCGCCCGGAGGACCGCTTCGGGTGGCTTGGCGAGGCCCAGGCCGCCTGGTTCGCCGAGCACCTGCGGCCCTACGCCGAGCGGGGCTGGCTCCGGGTCGGCGCGGTCGCCCACGATCCCGGCCTCATGCGCGACGCGCAGGCCACCGGGCAGCTGCTGGGGTCGCGGCTCAGCCTGCTGCTGCACGGGACCTCGGGGCGGCAGCAGGCCACCGACCCGGGCGCGCTCACGTTCTCGCTGCCCCGGCCCGGCTCCTCCGGGATCTGGCAGCCGCCGCTGCTGACGGTCGCCGCCGGCGGGGCCGGCCAGCACGAGATCCTGCACCTGACCGCCAGCGGGATGGCCCGCTGGCGGCCCGGCGCGGCCATGGCCCGCCCGCAGCGGTCCACCCACGCCTGGCAGTCAGCGTCGGCCACGTTCCCCGCGCCTGCCTCGCGAGCGCCCGGGCAGGCCGGCCCGGGGCCGGGCAACGGCGCCGGGCCCGCGTCACTGGCGGAGGGCGGTGCCTGGGAGCCGCCCGCGGGGGAGGACTTCGGCCGCTCGGCGTCACCCGCCGGGCAGCTGCTGGACCAGATCGCGGAGGTGGTCGAGGCGGGCCATCCTGGCGCCCGGGTGCGCCGGCTGGAGCCTGCCGACGGCGCCCCGCACCTGCTGGTCACCCACGTCCAGGACGGCTTCGCCCGCCAGTGGCGGGTCGCCGCCCACGTCGGCCCGGTGACCCGCGAGGTCATCGCCGGGTTCGCGGCCCAGGCCCACTCCGGCGAGCCCGAGGGCGGCGCCGAGCTGATCTACTCCGGGCCGCGCCCGCCGCAGGTCCTGCGCTCGGAGGCGCTGCGCCGCGGGATCCGGGTACGCAGCTTCACCGAGTTCCAGGGGCTGCTGGACCTGCGCGACTACGTGGCCGGGCAGGCCGCCCGGCTGCACTCCGACCAGCGCTACCCGCACTCCCTGTACGTCCCGCAGCGCTTCCGCGACCTGGAGGCGGAGACCGCCGGCGTGCGCGAGAACCTGGTCGAGGACCTGCTGCGCGACCTGGCGACCGACGCCGGCCGGTTCACGCTCGTGCTGGGCGAGTTCGGCCGGGGCAAGACGTTCGCCCTGCGCGAGCTGGCGCGGCACATCCCCGCCCGCCTGCCGCACCTGATCCCCATCTACGTCGAGCTGCGCGAGCTGGACAAGGCGCACAGCGTTGAGGGCCTCGTCGCGGCCCACCTGGCCAACCACGGCGAGGAGGTGATCGACATCCGGGCGTTCCGGTACATGCTCGCCCAGGGCCGGATCGTGCTGCTGTTCGACGGGTTCGACGAGCTCGCGACGCGGGTCACCTACGACCGGGCGGCCGACCACCTGCAGACCCTGCTGTCGGCGGCCGAGGGCAAGGCGAAGATCATCGTCGCCAGCCGCACCCAGCACTTCAAGTCCCACGAGCAGGTCTTCACCGCGCTCGGGGAGCGGGTCGGCCTGCTGCCCGGCCGGCGGGTGCTGGACATCGAGGACTTCACCACCGACCAGGTCCGCGCCTACCTCGGCAACCTGTACGGCGAGGAGGACGCCGCCGACGAGCGGCTGCGGCTGATCGCCGGCATCGAGGACCTGCTGGGCCTGTCCAGCAACCCGCGGATGCTGAGCTTCATCGCGGCGCTGGACGCCGGCCGGCTGCGGGCGGTGGCCGGGGCCGGCCGCACGATCTCGGCCGCCGACCTGTACGAGGTCATCGTCGACGCCTGGCTCAGCCACGAGCACCACCGGTCCCAGGGCATCCCCGGCGCCCCGCTCGGGCTGTCCCCGGCCGACCTGCTGAGCGCGGTGACGATGCTCGCCATGCGGCTGAACGAGTCCGGCGAGCACTTCATCCGGCTGGACGAGCTCACCGAGGAGATCGCCCGGCCGCTGGCGGGCCTGGCCGAGGGCGAGCTCACGGCCCAGCAGGGCGCCCACGCCATCGGCGCCGCCTCCTTGCTCGCGCGGGGCGAGGACGGGCTGTTCGGGTTCATCCACTCCTCGGTCGCCGAGTGGCTGGTCGCCCGGGAGATCGCGGCCCGCCTCACGGCCGGCGACGCGGTCCCCGCCCTTGAGCGGCGCCCGCTGTCGCAGCTCACCGTGGAGTTCCTGTGCGACCTGGCCACCCCGGTGACCCTGCAGCGCTGGCTGGAGGGCGTGCTCGCCGACCATGAGGGCAGCGACCCCGGCGACAGCGACCCCGCCCGCGGCAACGCCGCCCGCGCGAACGCGATGCGCGTCAGCGCCCGGATGCGCATCCCCGCTCACAGCGACCTGCGCGGCGCGCAGCTGCAGGGCGAGGACCTGTCCCACCGCGAGCTGGGGAAGGTCGACTTCACCGGCGCCGACCTGACCGGCGCCCGGCTGGTCGGGGCCAACTTGTCGCAGGCGGTGCTGGCCGGCGCGCGGCTGGTGCGGGCCCGGCTCGACGGGGCGCGGCTGCCCGAGGCCGACCTGCGCGGCGCGGACCTGGCCGGCGCCCGGCTGATCCGCGCCGACCTGACGGGCGTCCAGCTCGCGGGCAGCACCTGGAGCCGGGCGGCCCTCATCGACGTCGCCGGGCTGCCCGCCGGCGCCGGCGCGCTGGCGGAGCTGCGGGGCGCGGCCATCGCCCCCGGCCAGCCAGTGGAGGCCGAGATCGCCCCGGCCGACATCGGGGTCCCCTACGGCTTTGACTACACTACCGCCCGGCTCCCGCAGCCGATCGCCTACAGCCCCGACGGGGGACTGCTGGCGATCGGCAGCGCCGACGGCGGGGTCACGCTGTGCGACACCGACTCGGGGCTGCCGGTGCGGACGCTGCGCGGGCACGCCAGCCGGGTCTACAGCGTCACCTACTCCGCCCGCGACCAGGTGCTGGTCACCGCGGCCAGCGACGCCACCGTGCGGGTCTGGGACACCGCCACCGGCGAGTGCCGGCACGTCATCACGGTGCCGGGCCAGGGCGCGTGGCCGGTCGAGATGACCCCGGACGGGGAGCTGCTCGCCTACGGGGCGCCCGACGGCGTCGTGCGGCTGTTCGACGTGGCGACCGGGACGCCCCGGCTGGAGCTGGCGGGCCACGCCTCGCTCATCTACACCGCCACGTTCGCCGGCCGCTACGGGCCGGTCCCCGGCCAGGGGCCGGCCGGGCGGGAGCTGCTGCTCACCGGGGACCGCGCGGGCGCGATCCGCATGTGGGACCTGGACGCCGGGCAGCTGGTGACCCAGTTCACGGCCCGCGGCGGGTCGGTCTTCCGGCTGGCGTCGGTCGGCCCGGCCAGCGGGGACGGCAGTGCCCTGTTCGCGGTCGGCGGCTCGTCCGGGACGCTGCTGCTGATGGACTCCCTCGGGCCGGTGGCCGAGCTGAGCGGCCACACCGGCTCCGTCTACGCGCTCGACTTCCACCCGGAGCGGTCGCTGCTGGCCAGCGGTGACACCGACGGCGGGGTGCGGCTGTGGGACCTGTCCGGCCGGGCGGCGCCCCCCGCCCCCCGGGCCACCCTCGCCAGCCACCCCGGCGCGGTGTACGGGCTGAGCTTCTCGCCGGACGGCGGCCAGCTCGCCAGCGCCTGCAGCGACGGCGTCGTGCGGGTCACCTCGGTCGCCGACGGCCGCGCCCGCCGCGACCTGATGGCGCACCGCAGCGCCGTCTGGCGGCCGGTCTTCCGGCCCGACGGGGCGCAGCTGGCGACCGGGTCCATCGACGGCACCGTCCGGCTGTGGGACACCGCCACCGGGCAGCCCCGGCACCTGCTGCGCGGGCACGGCCGCCGGGTCACGTCGGTGTCCTTCAGCGCGGCCGGGAACCTCGTCGCCGCCCGCGGCAATGACGGGGTGGTCAGCGTCTGGGACCCGGCGACCGGGCAGCAGCGCCACGCCCTGTCCGGCGTGGCCGGCCAGCTCGTGTCGGCCGTCTTCGGGCCGTCGGGCGCGCTGCTGGCGGCGGCCAGCAACGACGGCGGGGTCTACCTGTGGAACGCCGAGACAGGAACCCCCGAGCGGGAGATGAACGTCGAGACTGAGCGGGTCTGGGCCGAGGCGTTCAGCCCCGAGGGCGACGTGCTCGCCACCGCCAACGACGACGACAGCGTCCGCCTGTGGTACCGCACCACCGGCCGGGAGACGCTGACGATCACCGAGCACCGCGGCCGGGTCCGGTCGCTGTCGTTCAGCCCGGACGGCAGCGCGCTGGCGACCGGGTGCGACGACCGGCTGGTGCGCGTGTTCGACACCCGCACCGGCGCCCGGCTGGCGGAGCTGCCCGGGCACGCCGACCGGGTGTACGCGGTGCAGTTCAGCCCGGACGGCGGGCTGCTGGCCAGCATCGGCAACGACGGGGTCGCCTACCTCTGGGACGTGGCGGCCGCCACCGCGGCGCTGCGGATCGAGCCGGGCGGCGGCAAGCTCTGGACGGCGGCGTTCAGCCCGTCCGGCGACGCCCTGGCCACCGCGGGCGACGACGGGGCCATCCGGCTATGGTCGGTGCCGGACGGCGGCGCGCTGGCCACGCTGGCCGGGCACGCGGACCGGGTCACCTCGATCGCGTACAGCCCGGCCGCCCCGGCCCGGTCCCCGCTGCTGGCCAGCGCGTCCGACGACGGCACCGTCCGGCTCTGGGACGCCGGGGCGCGGCCCGGGCCGCGGCTGACCCTGATCGGGGGCGCCGCCGCCTGGGCGGCCTTCGCGCCCGACGGCCGCTACAAGTTCAGCGGGCCGCTGTCCGGGCAGTTCTGGCACGTCATCGGGACGTGCCGGTTCGAGCCAGGTGACCTCGACCCGTACCTGCCGGCGATCTCCCGGCTCCCGGACGACGCGCCGTTCTGACCGGTTAGCGCGGCTTTCGCGCCGCCTGCCGCGCATTTGCCGCGCATTACCCCGCGCGATGCCGATTTTCTCTCAATTAACGGCCAGACTAGCGATTCTGGCTGGTCAATAGGCCGCGAAATTCAGTCGCGCGGGCATGTACAGTTATCGGCGGGGATCTCAGCCAACGGCCACTCCCGCTCCCGGTGGCCGGCTTTCCCGGCGTCCCCGCGCTTTTATTAGCCGCTGGAATTCTTTTGGGGAGAAAATCGTGAAAAGGGCCTACCTGCGCCCCGTGCTCGGCGGCCTGGCGGCCGTGATGGTCATCGCCGGGGGCCTGGCCGTCATTCCCGTCACGCTCTTCGTCGTGGGCCTGTACAACCTCGCGATCTCCAGCATGGAGGCGTGCTGGCGGTCCTACGCCGAGCGTCACCCGGACGCCTACGCCGAGCTGTCGTGGCCCGAGCGGGTAGCGCCGGGCGCCGAGCGCCTGTCGTTCACGCTGATCGTCTGCGCCCTGGACGAAGCCCCCGTCATCGCCTCCACGCTGGCCAAGCTGCTGCTCCAGTCGCACCGGTTCTGCCAGGTCATCGTGTCGCTGCGCGACTTCGACGCCGCGACGATCGAGGCGGTGCGCGCGTTTGGCGACGAGCACCCGGGCCGGATCGAGACCGTGATCGGCCACTACCCCGAAAAGGGCAAGCACGCCCAGCTCAACGGCGCCCTCCCGTACGCGACGGGTGACTACGTCTGCCCGATCGACGCCGAGGGCGACGTTGCCCCCGAGCTGCTCGTGCACGTGGAGTCGCTCATCCACCAGACCGGGGCCGACATCGTCCAGGGGGCGGTGCAGCTCATGAACCTGGGCAGCCGTCCCCGGGAGTGGTTCCAGCCGCACAACGTGCTGGAGTACTACGCCTGGTTCTCCAGCCGGATGCTGTTCCAGGTGGACGCCGGGTTCGTGCCGCTCGGCGGCAACACCGTGTTCCTGCGCACGGAGCTTGCCCGCGCGGCGGGCGGCTGGCCCAACAGCGTGACCGAGGACTGCGCGATGGGCGTCTTGCTGTGCGCTGAGTTCGGCGCCAAGGCGGTCGCCGCGTTCGACCCGGCCCTGGCCACCCGCGAGGAGGTCCCGCCGACCATCTTCAGCAAGCCCCGCGGGTCGCTGTACTTCCAGCGGGTGCGCTGGCTGGAGGGCATCTACGCGGAGCTGGTGCGCGGCCGGTGGCTCCAGATGCCGACCGCGCGCCAGCGGCTGCTGGCCGGCTACATCCTGGCCGCCCCGCTGATGCAGGCGGTCTCGTGCGCGATGCTGCCGCTGGCGCTGGCGAGCTCGGTGGCGCTCAAGGTCCCCGAGGGGCTGGTGCTGTTCCTGTACACCCCGCTCATCCCGCTGGCGCTGACGATGCTGTCCATGCTGTCGGGGCTGCGGCAGTTCGGCCGGGACTACGGCCAGCGGGTCCGCCTCTGGCACTACGCCTCGATCCTCTTCCTGACCCCGGTCTACCAGGTCATCCTGGCCGCCGCCGCCCTCGGCGCGGTGTACCGGCACTACTGGGGCAACGGCGAGTGGTACCGGACCGGGCGCGGCATGCAGCACCGCCCCGGCGGGCCGCCGGCCGGGCCGGCCGGCGGCTCTCGCCGCCTCGCCGGAACCGGGGCCTCCCGGTGACGGCGACCGAACCGGCCGCGCTGGCCGGCCCAGGTTCCCGGCCGGGCACGAGCGAGCTGCCCCCCGCCCCCGCCCGGCCGGGCCCGCGCGATGCCCCGCCCCGGACCGGGCCGGGGGCCGCCCGCTGGCTGGCGCTCCACCAGCGGAGCCTCCTGGTGCTGTTCGGGGCCCTGGTGGTGACGGGCGCGGCGATGGCGTGGAACCTGCAGGGGTTCCCCGGCCGCGCGAACGACGACGAGGGCACCTACGTGGCCCGCGCTTGGGCCATGATCGCCCAGCACCACCTGGCCAACTACACCTACTTCTGGGACCACCCGTTCCTCGGCTGGGCGACGATCGCCGCCTGGGCGCTGGCGACCGACGGGTTCAGCCGCGACCTGCGGGCGGTGATGGCCGGACGCGAGCTCATGTGGGCCACCACCCTCGTCGCGGCCGCGCTGGTCTACGCGCTGTCGCGGCGGCTGGCGATGAACCGGTTCTTCGCCGTCACCGCCGTGCTCTTGTTCGGCCTCAGCCCGCTGGCCATCTGGTACCACCGGATGGTGTCGCTGGACAACCTGGCGACCATGTGGGCGCTGGCCGCCTTCGCGCTGGCCGCGTCGCACCGGCGCAGCCTCGCCTCGATCGTGTGGAGCGGCGCCTGCTTCGCCGCCGCGACGTGGAGCAAGGAGACGATCGCGATCATCGTGCCCGCCCTGCTGTGGCAGGTAGGCCAGCACCTCGGCGGGGACGGGGCCGGGCGGGGCTACAGCGTCCGGCGCAAGTACATCCGCGCGTTCCTCGTGGTGTACTGCGGCATCGTCGGCCTGTACCCGCTGATGGCAGTGATCAAGGGCGAACTGCTGCCCGGGGCGGGGCACGTCAGCCTGCTCGGCGAGATCTACTACCAGCTGGCCGGGCGGTCCTCCACCGGCAGCCTGCTCGACCCCCGCAGCGGCACCTACCAGCAGGCGGCCCAGTGGGTCGCGACCGACCCGTGGCTCACCCTCGGCGCCCTGGCGGCGCTCGCGGCCGCGTTCGCCGTCCGCCGCTACCGGCCGGTCGCGCTCGCCCTCCTCGTCCAGGTCCTGTACATGGTCAAGGGCGGCTACGTGCCCTACGCCTACGTCACCGCCCTGCTGCCGTTCGCGGCGGTGCTCATCGCCGGGACGCTGGACTGGCTGTGGTCCCGGCGGGCGGCCTGGTTCCGGCTGCCGGTCCTGGCGGCCGCGGTCGCGTGCGCGGCCCTGATGCTGCCGGCCTGGGGCCGCTCCCTGGTCGCCCAGTCCCGCGCGAACGGCTTCGCCGCCCAGGACGCGGCCGTGGCCTGGATCGGCCGCCACCTCACCCAGGGCCAGGTCGTGGTGTGCGACGACTACGTCTGGCCAGACCTGCGGCTGCGAACCAGGACCACGCCCGTTTACCTGTGGACGATCGACTACGACCCGGCGGTGATGCGCGACTACCTCCCCGACGGTTACCGCGACATCCGCTACCTCGTCCTGGACCCCAGCAGCCCGCTGACGTACACGGCCCTGCCCGGCCGCCCGACCCTGGCGGCCGCGCTCCGGCACGCGACCGTCATCGCCACGTTCGGCTCCATCGACGTGTACCAGGTCACCCGGTAGCGGGGGAGCCGCCCGCCGGCGGTGCTAGCGGGCGGCCAGGTTCTCCCGGTGCGCCCACGCGGTGATGTCGCCGCCCTCGATCGCCAGCGCGAGCAGGTCCGGGAACGCGTCCGGGGTGCACGCGAACGCGGGGATCCCCAGCCCGGCGAGGGCGGCCGCGTGCTCGTGGTCGTAGGACGGGGCCCCCTCGTCCGACAGCGCCAGCAGCGTCACCACCGTCACCCCCGCATCGGCGAGGGCGGCCATCCGCGCCAGCATCTCGTCCTTGATCCCGCCCTCGTACAGGTCGGAGATCAGCACGAAGACCGAGTCCCGGGGCCGCGTGATCAGCCCCTGGCAGTAGGCGATGGCCCGGTTGATGTCCGTCCCGCCGCCCAGCTGGGTGCCGAACAGCACGTCGACCGGGTCGCTGAGCTTGTCGGTCAGGTCGACCACGGCGGTGTCGAACACGACCAGGGACGTGCGCAGCGCCCGCATGGACGCGAGCACCGCGCCGAACACCGACGCGTACACGACCGAGGACGCCATCGAGCCGGACTGGTCGATCGCGAGCACCACGTCCTTGGCCATCACCTGCTGGCGGCGCCCGTAGCCGACGAGCCGCTCGGGCACCACCGTGCGGTGCTCGGGCAGGTAGCGGGACAGGTTAGCGCCGATCGTGCGGTTCCAGTCGATGTCGCGAGCCTTGGGCCGGCGGCTGCGAGCGGCCCGGTTGAGCGCCCCGGACACCGCCGCCCGGGTCCGCTGGGCGACCCGCTTCTCCACCTCGGCCACCACCCGGGCCACGACCGCGCGGGCCGTCGCCTTCGTCGTCTCCGGCATGAGCTGGTTCAGGCTCAGCAGCGTGCCGACCAGGTGCACGTCGGGCTCGACGGACTCCAGCATCTCCTTTTCCAGCAGCAGCCGCCGCAGCCCGAGCCGGTCGATCGCGTCGCGCTGCATCACCTGCACCACCGTGGCCGGGAAGTACGCCCGGATATCGCCCAGCCAGCGGGCCACGCTCGGGGCCGACGCCCCCAGCCCGGCCGACCGCCGGCCAGCCCGGTCGCCGCGGTCAGGGGCCGAGTCGTACACGGCCGCCAGCGCGGCGTCCACGCCCTGGTCGCCGTCCGACAGCGGCATCCCGCCCGTCCCGAACCCGAGGTTCTCGGCGGCCGGCGCCCCCAGCAGCAGCCGCCACCGGCGCAGCCGCTCATCCTCCGCCACCGCCCGTCCCGGCGGGAACCCCGCCTGCCCGGGCGGCGAGCCCGGCTCGGGCGGGCAACCGGTCGCGTGCGCGCTCACCGGGCACCTCCCAGGATCATCGTGACCGTCGCCAGCGCCCCGGCCGCCCGGCCGGCGTCGTAGTCCTGCCCGTCATCGGGGTGGTGATCGCCGGTCCCGCCCGGGCCGGCCTGGCCCGGGCCGAGTTGCCTGGCCGCCCCGGCGATCGATGCCCGCTCGGGCGGGGAGAACTCGCCGAACGTCCGCCGCAGCAGCGGCAGCACGTCGAGGAAGTCTTCCTCGTCCAGCCCGGCGACCCAGCCGTCGAGGACGGCGAGCAGGTCCCGGTCGTGCACCAGCAGCAGCCCCCCGCCGGCCAGGAAGCCCTCCGCCCAGGCCGCCTTGTCCGCCGCCGCCACGCCGACCGACAGCGCCGCCGCCAGCCGCCGCGCCGCCTGCGGCCACGCCACGATGCCCGCGTCGGCCAGCAGCCGGGTCACCCGCCCGGCGATCAGCCCGTGCACGTCGCGCCGCTGCGCGACCGGCCCGAGGACCGCCATCCAGCGCCGCTGGCTCGCCCGGCCCCGGTCCCGCTGGCCCGCGCCCTGCTCACCCGGGCCGCCCTGCTCACCCGGGTCGCCCGGGTCGCCCTGCGCGAACAGCGCCAGGGCGGCGTGCATCGCGTCGAGCGCGGGCCGCAGTGCCCGCGCCGCCTCGTCCGCCAGGCCGCCCACCGCCGCGGGCAGCCCGGCGCAGACCCGGACGGTCAGCGCCTCGATCACCGCCACCAGCGAGGCGGTGTCGGTGCCGCGCACGTTGCCGTAGCGGACCGAGCGCACCAGGGCGGGCACGGCCGCCATCAGGTCGGCCACGTCGGAGTCGGCCGCGGCCCGCGCGTCCAGCGCCCGCAGCACCGGGCCGAGGGCGCCGGGCAAGTCGGCCAGCAGCGCCTGCTCGACCGCGCCGGTCACGGTCGCCAGCTCGGTCGCGTGGCTGGCCCGGTCGCTCAGCCGCGCGGTGGCGGCCGCCCCCACGGTGGTGCCCCACACGGCGGCGTCGATGATGTCGACCGCCAGCTCCGGGCGCCAGCACAGTGCCCATGTCTCGCGCCATGTCCCGGTGCCCTGCACCCGGTCGTCGGCGACCGCCCCCCAGCCGATGCCGAGCGCGGCCAGCTGGTGCAAGAACGCCGACTTGGCCCGGCCCGCGCCCTCGCGCAGGTCCAGCTCGACCGTCTTCTCCAGCGGCTCGATCTTCAGCCGCAGCGAGCGGGCCCGCGTGCGCAGGTCGGCGTCGAGCGGCACTGGCGGCGCGTCGTCGGGGACCGAGCCCAGCCGCTCGCCCACCACCAGGTAGCGGGTGACGAACGCCGCCGCCACCTCGCTGCCCTCGCACATGACGGCCTGGGTCGCCTCGCTCACCTCGGCCAGGCCCGCCAGCGGCCGCCCGCGCAGCACCGCCAGCGCGCGGGCCAGCCGGACCGCCTCGATGACGTGGGCCGAGGAGACCGGTAGGTCACGGGCGCGCAGCACCGCGGCCACGCGCGTCATCCAGCGCTCGATCGTCTGGTCCGGGGTGGTGAACAAGTGGTGGTACCAGCCGGGGGAGGCGACCCCCGCCCCGTAGCCGGAGGTGGCCGCCAGCCGCGAGTGCGTCCACGGCACCCAGGCGAGGGCCGCCTTCCGCTTCGGCAGGCCGCGCAGCAGGGCCGCGTCCTTGCTGGCGGGCGGCAGCGGCCCGGCCAGGGCAGGGGCGTGCCACGCCCCGCAGACCACCGCGACCGGCCCGTCGCCCTCGCGCAGCGCCGCCCGCAGCACCTGCCGCATGTGCGCCTCGCGGCGCCGCTCGCGCAGCGTGCTCGTCCCCGCCCGGGCCCCGTGCCGCTCCGCGACCGCCTGCTCGGCCGCCCGCAGCTCCCCCATCGCCTCGGTCAAGGTGGCGAAGGGGCTGCGCCCGTCCATCCGCGACTCGATGACGTCATCCCACCAGCGCTCGGGGTCGTCATAGCCGGCCGCCGCCGCCATCTCCCCGATCGGGTCCAGCGAGTACAGCCGCTCGTCCCACTCCGGCTGGCCCGCGAAGTCCCCGTCGGCCGGGCCGTCGCCTGCGTGCGCGGTCCCCGCCCCGGCCTCGCCGCCGGTCCCCTCGCGCGGGTCGTCCTGGTCCCGGTCGTCGTGGTCGTACTCGTGGTCGTGGTCGTGGTCGTCCCGGTCGTACTCGCCGGCGTCCCGGTCGCGCCGCTCGGCCTCGCGCAGCGCGAGGACGCTCGCGGCGGGCAGGTCGCAGAACCGCACCACCGCCCCGTTGCGGGCCGCCCACGTCATCGCCTGCCATTCGGGCGAGAACGCGGCGTAGGGCCAGAAGGACGACAGCTTCGGCGCCTCGGGCGCGTAGGCCAGCAGCGCCACCGGCGGCGCCATGCCCGGCGCGCCCGCCAGCGCCAGCAGCGGGTCGGCGTCGGCGGGCCCCTCGATGAGCACCGTGCCTGGCCGGATCCGGTCCAGCTCGGCCACGACCGACCGGGCCGACCCCGGCCCGTGATGCCGGACCCCGAGCACCGATACCCGCTCGCTCACGTGGCTTCCTCGCTGGCGCTCGTCAGCCGCGCTCGCGCTGCCTCCCGGGGGGCGACCCCCCGTGCCCCCCGGTCCGCGGCCGGGTTGCTCATGTTCCGCTCACCTCACGGCACGCCCGGTAGAACGGTCCCCAGCCGGGGCGCTCGCGGACGACCGCCTCCAGGTACTCCGCCCAGACGGGGCCGTCGGAGGCCGGGTCCTTGACCACCGCGCCGACGATCCCGGCGGCCACGTCGGCCGGGCGCAGCACCCCGTCGCCGAAGTGGGCGGCCAGCGCGATCCCGTTCGTCACCACCGAGATGGCCTCGGCCGGGGACATGGTGCCGCTCGGGGACTTGAGCTTGGTCCGCTGGTCGGCGGTGATCCCCGAGCGCAGCTCGCGGAACACGGTCACCACCCGGCGGATCTCCTCCAGCGCAGACGGGACCTCGGGCAGCTCCAGGGCGTGGCCGAGCTGCTCGACCCGGCGGGCGACGATGTCGACCTCCTCGTCCTCGGACGCCGGGAGCGGGAGGACCACGGTGTTGAACCGGCGCCGCAGCGCCGAGGACAGGTCGTTGACCCCGCGGTCGCGGTCGTTGGCGGTCGCGATGACCGAGAAGCCCTTCGCCGCCTGGACCTCGGTGGCGAGCTCGGGCACCGGCAGCGTCTTCTCCGACAAGATCGTGATCAGCGCGTCCTGGACGTCGGAGGGGATGCGGGTCAGCTCCTCCACCCGGGCGATGCGCCCCTCGGCCATCGCGGTCATGACGGGGGAGGGCACCAGCGCCCCCCGCGAGGGCCCCTCGGCGAGCAGCCGCGCGTAGTTCCACCCGTACCGGATGGCCTCCTCGGCGGTGCCGCTGGTGCCCTGGACCAGGAGCGTCGAGTCGCCCGAGACCGCCGCTGCCAGGTGCTCCGACACCCACGTCTTGGCGGTGCCGGGCACGCCGAGCAGCAGCAGCGCCCGGTCGGTCGCCAGCGTCGCCACCGCCACCTCGATCAGCCGCCGGGGCCCGACGTACTTGGGCGTGATGACGGTGCCATCGCTGGTCACCCCGCCGAGCAGGTAGGTGACCACCGCCTGGGGCGACATCCGCCACGACGGGGGCCGCGCCCGGTCATCGGCCCGGGCGAGGGCGGCGAGCTCGGCGGCGTACACCTGCTCGGCGTGCGGCCGCAGGAGCGGGCCGGCCGGCTCCCCGGGCGCGGGCGCGACTGTCTGGGTGGTCTCAATCGGAGGCATGACGCTAACGCTAGCGGCCCCCACCGACATTCGGGCCGCCCGCGCGGCCAGCCGCCCGGGCCCCGGGCGGGCGGCTTTGCAGGGTGGGCGGGTGAGCACTCCCGACGCGATGACGCCCCAGGAACGCAACCGGTTCATGGCCGCCAAGATCCGCTCGGCCGGCGCCCCCGACCCCTGCCGGGCTAGCGGGCCGGCCGGGAGGCCCGCTCAGCGCGGCGTCAGCCGGAACGCCCGCGCGCCGTGGGCCCAGGCCTGGTGCAGGTCGCCCGGGTCGGGCTCGCCCCCGGGTCCGATCGTGACGTGGTTGAGCTGCGCGAACTGGCGGTTGCGGCGGCAGATGACCGCGTAGTCGCGGGTCACGCCCTCCTCGTCGGTGATCGCCTGCACGTCCGCCAGCCGCCGCTTGCCCAGCAAGATGACCTCCACCGGCTCACCGGTGCGCAGGTTGCGCGCCCAGCCGAACGGCGAGCCCACTAGCAGGGTCCCCTCGTGGCGGAGGTAGGCGACCGGGACCGAGTACTGGCGGCCGGACTTGCGCCCGGTGACGTTGATGATGACGAGCCGGCGGCCGACGCCCAGGCTGACCAGGGGCGTCCGCAAGAGCGCGCGCACGATCGCGTTCGCGGCCCGCTGGCCGCGGATCGTCTGGGCCTGGCCGGCGGCCGGCCTGGTGCCGCCCGCCGTCGTGTCGTGGGTGCTGTCCGTCATTGCGGTTCCCCTTCCGGGAGCAGTTGGCTGGTGAGAGTGGTGACGAGCCATCGCTCGAAGTGCCCGGGCGTCCAGCCCCGGCTGATGACCAGGAGGCGGTAGACCTCGGGGGAGACGATCGCGTGGACGACGTCGGCCGCCTCCCGCTCGGTCAGGCCGGGCCGCAGCGCGCCCCGGCGGGCCAGGGCCGCGGTCACCAGCCCCTGGCTGCGCTCGCGGGTCTGGCCGTATCGCGCCAGCAGCGCGGCCGCCTGCGGGTCGGACGGCGCCGCACTGGCCAGGATCTGGTACATCGCGGCCCCGCCGGACAGCACCGACCGGGCCGCGGCCGCGAACCGGGCGAGCGTCCGCCGCGGGTCGGCCTCGCCCAGCACCACCTCCGCGTGCGAGTGCCCGCCTGACTCCATCGGCGCCCCCTCCAGCGCCAGCGCCTGGTCCAGCAGGGTCCGCAGCAGGCCGAGCTTGGAGGAGAACAGCCGGTAGACGGTGGCCGGCGGGACCCGCGACGACTCGCTGACGGCGTCCATCGTCGTCGCGGCATAGCCCCGCTCGAGGAACAGCGCCGCCGCCGCGTCGAGGACCGCCTCGCGCGCGAGCCTGGTCCGGGCCTGGCCTGCGTTCACAGGATTGATAGTAGCACTCTCAATTTGAGAGTCAAGCTCTCAGTCTTGCCGTCACCTCAGGGAACACCACCCCCGGGAACGCCGCGACCGGCTGGCTCGTTGGCCCGGGCATGCGATACCTGGTGCGGGAGAAGCTCTTCTCATTCACGTCGGACTTCTGGATCGAGGACGAGTCCGGCGCCCAGGCGTTCCTGGTCGACGGCAGCGGGCCGTTCAGCCGGGAGGCGTTCACCCTGCTGGACACGGGCGGCACCGTGCGCGCCCTGATCCGCCGCAAGCTGTTCGCGTGGCGGGAGACGCTGCGGGTGGAGGACGGCGCCGGGACCGTCGCGGCCTCCGTCCGGCAGGCCTTCTCGCTGTTCAAGCAGCGGTACGAGATCACCCTGGCCGACGGCCGCGAGCTGGCGGCGACCGGCAACTTCACCGGCAAGGACTTCGAGATCCGCGACCTCGACGGCATCGTCTGCGGGCAGATGTCGCGCGAGCGGTGGCGGATGCGCGACACCTACTGGGTGGACGTGCCCGGCGGGCAGGACCCGGCGCTCATGATCGCCATCGCGATCTGCATCGACCGCATCCACGCCGACTCCCAGCACGCGTCCGCCTGAGCAGGCGCGGGCGGCCCGCGCGGGTCAGCGGATGACCCGCGTCACCTGGCCGGTGCCGACCCGGCGGTCGTCCTCGTGGACCGAGAAGTGCATGCCCGCCTCCATCGGGGCGGGCTGGGCCAGCTGGACCGTCACCGTCGTCCAGTCGCCGCCCGGCATCATCATCTCGGTGCCCTCCGGCAGCGTGACCGTGCCGGCCACGTAGGCGTCATCGAACCGGAACACCGGCCGGTAGTGGCTGAAGACCGGGGTGCGCCGCCCGCCCTGGCCCCGGTCGAGGAGGAAGAACTGCCCCTCGAACTCGGTCCGGGCCGGGAGGACGGGGCCGGCCGCGCTGGCGTGATCGCGGGGTGCCTGGTGGCCTTGAGGGGCATGGTGATCCTGGGGGGCGCCGCCCGGTCCGCCGGGGCCGCGGCGCTTGCTGAACATGCCCCGACGCTACCGGGCCCGGCCAGGTCGTGCCATGCCGCGGGCAGCCTGCCCGTTCATTTGTGAACGTTCTTGTTTCAGTTCTCGTATTGACATGGTGATAAGTGCGACGGATCGTCGGTTTACGTTTCCTCAAGCGCGGGAGGACCGATGCGTCCACGTACACGACCACGGCAGGCGGCGCTGGCGCTGGCCGCCGCCATCATCGCGGGCCTCGGGCTCGCGGCGGTGGCGGCGCCACCGCCGGCGCTGGCCGCGAACAACGGGCTGGCGGCCAGCGCGCCGCTCATGGGCTGGAGCAGCTGGAGCTTCCTGCGCTCGGCCCCCACCGCCGCCAAGGACGAGGCGCAGGCCAGCGCCCTGGTCTCCAGCGGCCTGCACGGGCTTGGCTACGACTACGTCAACCAGGACGACTTCTGGTACAACTGCCCCGGCGGCCAGGGGCCGGCCGTGGACTCCAACGGGCGGTGGGTGACCAACGCCAGCGCGTTCCCGCCCAGCGGCTCCACCAACGGCATCGCGGTCGTCGCCAGTTACGTGCACGGGCTGGGCCTGAAGTTCGGCCTGTACCTGACGCCGGGCATCTCCGACCAGGCCGTCGCCCAGAACACCCCGATCCAGGGCACCTCCTATACCGCTGCCCAGATCGCCGACGGGGCGGGCGAGAACAACTACAACTGCGGCGGAATGCAGGGGATCGACTACAGCAAGCCGGGCGCGCAGGCGTTCATCAACTCCTGGGCGGACGAGCTCGCCGCCTGGGGCGTGGACTACGTGAAGCTGGACGGGGTCGGCTCGTTCGACCTGCCGGACGTGCAGGCCTGGTCCACCGCCCTGCAGCAGTCCGGCCGCCCGATCGCGCTCGAGCTGTCCAACAGCCTGAACATCGCCGACGGCCCCACCTGGTCATCGCTTGCCAACGGCTGGCGCACCGGCGGGGACATCGAGTGCTACTGCGGGTCCGGCGGCAGCAGCTACCCGCTCACCGACTGGGGCAACGTGTCCGGCCGGCTCGACGCCGCCGCCAGCTGGCAGCCCTACGGCGGCCCCGGCGGCTGGAATGACTACGACTCCGTCGAGGTCGGGAACGGCGGCAACGACGGGCTCACCGCCCCCGAGCGGCAGTCGCAGCTGTCACTGTGGTCGCTGGCCAGCGCCCCGCTGCTGCTCGGCAGCGACCTGACCCACCTCGACTCCGGCGACCTGGCCCTCCTGCGCGACGCCGCCGTGATCGCGGTCGACCAGGACGGCATCCCGGCCGGCCGGGTCATCGACAGCGGCAGCGAGCAGGTCTTCGCCAAGCGCCAGGGCAATGGCACCTGGGACATCGGGATATTCAACACCGACACCAGCGCCAGCCACTCGTTCAGCGTGCCGCTGGCCCAGCTCGGGCTGACCGGGGCGGCCAGCGTCACCGACCTGTGGAGCGGCGGGTCCGATGGCACCGTGGCCGGCACCTTCACCACGACCGTGCAGCCTGGCGGCGTCACCCTCATCGCGGCCGTCCCGGCGTCGGGGACCGGCGGCACCGGCGAGCTCGTCAGCGCGCAGTCCGGCGACTGCCTGGACACCCGGGGCAATGCCGCCCCCGGGCCATACGTCTACTTCCCCGGCACCGGGGAGGAGATCTGGGGCTGCAACGGCGGCATCAACCAGGAATGGTCGCCGACCCCGGCCGGCGAGCTGCGCACCATGGGCGCCACCGAGTGCCTCGACGCCTACGACAACCAGACCGCCCCCGGCACCAAGGTCGAGCTGTGGCCGTGCAACGGCGGGGCCAACCAGAAGTGGACCGTGGCGGCGGGCGGGACGATCGTCGGCCAGCAGTCCGGCCTGTGCCTGGACGTGACCGGCGGCGCCACCGCCGCGGGCACCCCGCTGGAGCTATGGACCTGCAACGCCGGGGCCAACCAGCAATGGTCGTGGGCCTACCGGTAGGCCGGAGGGAAGAACGCCGGCGCGCGGGAGGGCGGCCGGGGCCTAGCGGCCCCAGAGGTGGCGCACCTTGTAGTTCCACTGGAAGACGAGCGTGTTGGCGACCTGCACCCGCCGCCCCATGTCGATCATGAACCGGCGCTGGTCGGCCGGCCCGAGCCCGTCCAGGACCCAGGGAACGTACATGGCCGCTCCCCTGACCCCCTGGCGGCGCGCCATCGCGCTGCGGAAGGCGCCCCAGTCCCGCGGCGGGAGCACCTCCTCGATGAGCGGGAGGGCGCTGTCCTCCTCATGCCGCATGTGCCGCTCGAGCACGTCGCCGAGGCCGGCGACCCGGCTGGCGAGGTCGGCGCCCCGGTGCGCCAGGGCGGCCTCGACCGCGTCCAGCCGGGGGTGCAGGGCCGCGTGCTCCGCCTCCATCTCCGCCATCAGGGCGACCGCGTCGGGCCGGCCGCGGGCCGCGCTGGCCACCTTGGGCCACAAGGCGGCGTCCTCCACGCTGTGGTGCACGTTGAGCTGGTCCTTGAACACGGTCCAGCCCGCCTGCGCCCCCTTGGTGCAGGCCCGCCCGGCCGCGACCGCGTCCGCGAGCCGTCCCAGGTCCCGGCGGAAGGCCGCGTGCGTGAGGTACATGAGCGTGAAATCGAACGTGCCGTGCTGCGTGACCGTCATCGCGAGCTGCCTTTCTTCGGCTTCTGGTCCGGTCAGGCGGCCTGCGCGCAGTCCAGGACGAGCTTGCCGCTCACCCCGTCCTCCAGCAGCTGGAACGCCTTGCTCGCCTGCGCGATGGGCATGGTGGCGACGGACTTGGGCGCGATCTTGCCCTGCGCCAGGAGGGCCAGCACCGCGGTCAGGTCCGTGCGGTACGCCTCCGGCTCGGTCTTCTCCAGCAGCCAGGCGTTGTAGAACATGGTCCGGCGCCCGTCGGGCAGCAGCTTGGGCGCGGCGATCCCGCCCAGGAAGCCGACCGCGCCCGCCAGCATGTCCGGCCGCCCGTTGCGCAGGGCCGCGTTCTGCCCGTAGGCGACGAGGATCCCGCCCCGGCGCAGCACGCTGTAGGACTTCAGGAACTGGGTGCCGCCGATGTGGTCGAAGACCGCGTCGAGGTGGCCGCCCGCCGCCCGCACGACCCGGCTGAAGTCCCCGGCGCGGTAGTCGATCGGGGTCGCCCCGTTGTCCTTGACGATGTCGAAGTTGGCGGCCGAGGTGGTGCCCCAGGCCGTCACGCCGCCGATCTGGGCGGCGAGCTGGAGGAAGGCCAGGCCGACCCCGCCCGAGGCGCCGTGCACCAGGATGCGCTGGCCACTGGTGACCCGGGCCACCCGGTGCAGCATCTGGTAGGCGATGAAGTAGTTCAGCGTCACCGCCGCCACCCGCACCGGGTCCAGGCCGTCGGGGACCTTGACCAGCCGCTCGGCGGGCACGTTGGCCACCGTGCTGTACCCGCCCGAGACGACCAGCGCGGTGACCCGGTCCCCGGGCCGCACGCTGGTCACCCCCGCGCCGGCCGACTCGACCACGCCGGTGAGGTCGCAGCCGGGCGTGAACGGCGGCTTGGGGCCGCCGGGCACGACCCCGCGCTGGAAGAGAAGGTCGCCGTAGGAGACGCCGGCCGCCTCGACCCGGACGCGCGCGTGCCCGGCCGGAGGGTCGGCGATCGCCGTTGGCTTGAGCTGCAGGCTGTCCGGCCCGGGGGCCTTGGTGACCGCCACGACCTCAAGGGATTGCATCGGGACTCCTTAGATCATGATCTTTCCGCCGGCGATGTCGATCGTGTCCCCGGTGATCCACGACGACGCGTCGGACGCGAGGAACAGCGCCGCGTTGGCGCAGTCCTCCGGGGTCCCCCAGCGGGCGATGAGGAACTGCTCCTTGATGACCTGCTCGCGCACGGCCACCGGGATCCGCTGCTCCTGGCGCTCGGTGAGGATGGCCGACGGGGCGATGGCGTTGACCCGGATGTTGTGCCGGCCGACGTCGAGGGCGGTGCGCCGGGTGAGCATGAGGATGCCCGCCTTGGCGGCCGCGTACGCCACCGACGACCAGCCCGGCAGCCGCCCCGCCGCCGAGGACATGGTGATGATGGAGCCGCGCTGGCGCTCGATCATGCCCGGCAGGAACGCGCTGATGGTGAGGAAGGTGGCGGTGAGGTTGCCGTCGATGACGGCCCGCCAGCCCTCCTCGGTCACCTGCTCGACCGGGGCCGGGCCGGTGTCGAAGCCGGCGAACGCGGCCAGCACGTCAACCGGCCCCAGGGCCTGCTCGGTGGTCGCCCGCAGCGACTGCAGGGCGGCCGGGTCGGTGCAGTCGGCCGCGACGCCGACCGCCTTGCCTCCGGCCGCCTCGATGTCGGCCACCACCGACTTGATCGCCTCGGCGTCCCGGCCGCAGACCGCGACCTTCATCCCGTTGGCGGCGAAGTGCCGGCAGGTCTGCGCCCCGATGCCGCGCGAGCCCGCCGTGACCACCGCGACCTTGCCCGGCAGGTCGGGGTAGCTGGCGACGCCCGCGCTCACTGCGCGCCCTCGGCGGCGACCGCCACGATCATGTCGGTCGGCGCCGACGGCCACATGCGCCGGATCTCGCCCAGGCGCAGGCCCGCCGCCGCGAACAGCGCCTCGAACTCCGCCTGGCCCCGGACGCCGCCGCGGTGCAGCGCGAGCTGGGTGACGTCGAGCAGCTTGCCCGGGTGGTAGGCGTTCCCCTCGGGCAGGACCGGCTCCAGGATCAAGATCCGCCCCGCCGAGTTCATGACCTTGCGGATGTTCGACAGCAGCGTGACCGACTCATCGTCCAGGTAGCTGAACAAGATCGAGGACAGCACGTAGACGTCGCCGTCGGCCGGCACCGCGGAGAAGGCGTCGCCGCTGGCGACCTCGGTCCGGTCGCTCAGCCCGGCCGCGGCGAAGACCGCGGCGGCCCCCTGCGCGACGTGCGGCTCGTCGAACAGCACGCCGGTCATGTCCGGGTAGTACGGCAGCAGGGCCGCGATCAGGTAGCCCTCGCCGCCGCCAACGTCGACCAGGCGGCGCACGCCGGACAGGTCATAGGACTGGAACGCGGCCGAGTGGGCGGCGCTGGCCAGGTTGCCCATGGCCTTGCCGAACACCGCCAGCTCGGCCGGGTGGGACTGCAGGTAGGACCACATGCTGGTGCCGTGGGCCTTGTCGAAGGCGGGCTTGCCGGTCCGCACGCTGTGGGCCAGCTCGGAGTAGGCCAGCAGCCGGGTCCGGCCGCCCACGTCCTGGGCCAGGAAGCGCATCGAGCCCTCGGCGTCGGTGCGCAGCGTGTCGCCCAGCGGGGTGGTCGCGAACGTGCGCGGCGCGGTCTCGGCGAAGACGCCGAGGCCGGCCAGCCCGCGCAGCAGCCGGTACAGCCCGGTCGGGTCGGCCCCGCTGGCGGTGGCCAGCTCGTCCGCCGTCTTGGGCCCGCCCGCCAGCAGGTCGGCGATGCCGAGCTCGGCCGCGGCCGAGATCATCTGGGTCGCCAGCGCCCCGTAGAGCATCTCCATCATCTGCATGGCGGGAGGCGCCTCGGGGGTGCCCGGGAGCGCGTGGGAGTCACTGGTCATGGTCATGTCTGCGCCTTTCGCTGGGGAGCGTCACTGGGTCGAAGCCGTCACTGAGTCGCGGTCAGGCCGCCGTCGACCGCGAGCACCTGGCCGGTGATGAAGCTGGCGTCCGGCCCGGCGAGGTACACCGTCGCGTTCGCGATCTCGCTGATCTCGGCCACCCGGCCCAGCGGGGTGCGCGCGGCGACCATGGCCTGGAAGCCCTCGCCCGCGCCGGCCGACATCGCGGTGCGCACGAACCCGGCCGCGACCCCGTTGACCGAGACCTGGTGCTGCCCCCATTCGGCCGCCAGCTGCTTGATCATCAGGTGCAGGCCCGCCTTGCTCGTCCCGTAGGCGACGAACCCGCCGATGGCGAGGCCGACCGTGCCCCGGACCGAGGACAGGTGCACCATCCGCCCGCCGCCGCCGGCGATCATCACCCGGCCGACGGCCTGGGAGATGAAGAACGCGGCGTTGAGGTTGGTCTCCACCACCGCCCGCCAGTCCGGCGCCCTGAACTCCAGCGCCGGGCTGACGCGCATGATCCCGGCGCAGTTGACCAGGACGTCGATCCCGCCCCACTGCCCGGCGATCTCGCGGGCGAGGCCCTCGGCCTTGTCCTGGTCGGTGATGTCGGCCTGGTAGGCCGCCACCCGGTTCGCCCCGGTGGCCAGGCTCGCGGCCAGCTTCTCGGCCGCCTCGGCGTCGATGCTGGCGACCGCGATGTCGGCCCCCCGGGCGGCGAGGCCGGCGCAGATCACCCGGCCGATCTCGCCGTCGCCGCCGGCCACCAGGACCCGCTTGCCGTGCCAGCCGCTTGCCTGCTCGCTCGTCATGTCCGCTCCCGTCCTCACGCGATGCTCGCGGCCGCGACCGCGAGGGCATAGCCGCCGCCCGGGTTCTCCCGGCTGAAGGGGATCTCGCCGCCCGAGGTGATCTGGGCGATCCCGGACAGGCCGGGAACGGGCGCCGGGACCAGCCGCCCGCGGTTGGTGCCGCCGTCGCCCAGCTGGCCGTGGTCGTTGCAGCCCCAGGCCATCACCGTGCCGTCGCGCAGCAGGGCCATGCTGCTGCCGAAGTTGCCCGGGTCGGCCTCGCCGCCGCCGCCGGCGCAGGTCACCGCGACCACGTCGGCCAGGCCCTTGACCGGGACCGCGCTCGGGCGGTGCTCGGTGGTGCCGTCGCCGAGCTGGCCGCGGTCGTTGATGCCGAACGCGAGCACGGTGCCGTCCTGGCGCAGGGCCAGCGTGTGGTGGTAGGCGCAGGCCGCCGCGACCACGTCGGTGACCCCGGGCACCGGGCCGGGGCTGGACCGGTGGTCCATGGTGCCGTCGCCGAGCTGGCCGCGGTCGTTGTCGCCCCAGGACAGCATCGTGCCGTCCTTGAGGATGACCGTGCTGTGCCCGCCCCCGGCCGCCAGCGCCGCGATCTCGCCCGTGACCCCGCTGACCGGGGTCGGCAGCGGCCGGGACCAGTAGGACCGCTCGGAGTGGTTCATCATCTTGCGCCCGGGCACGTTCTCCGGGTTGGGGCCGTCGCCGAGCTGCCCGTAGTCATCGCGGCCCCACGTCCACAGCGAGCCGTCGGCCCGCAGCGCGAGCGCGTGCCCGCCCCCGGAGGTCAGCTCGGTCACGCCGGAGATGTCCGTGACCTGGACCGCCACCGGGCACAGGCCGAGGTTCTGCGGGCCCAGCAGGCCGAAGAAGCCGGCCCCGGCCCCCCACACGGTGCCGTCCTCGAGCAGGAACAGCGTCTGCCCGCCGCCCGGGATGATGTCCTTGATGCCAGCCAGTCCCTTGACCGGGACGGGGTGGAGCTGGTTGTTCATGGTGCCGTCGCCGAGCTGCCCGAACGCGTTGCGTCCCCAGCTCAGCGCGGTGCCGTCGGCCAGCAGGGCCACGACGTGGCCGCTGCCGGCCGCCACCTTGCGCACGGTGCCCAGGCCCTTGACCGGGGTCGGCGCGGCGACCCCGGTCGTGTCTCCCTGCCCGAGCTGGCCATTGGAATTGTCGCCCCAGGCGCTGACGCCGTCGCTCACTGTGGTGTCCCCTTTCCGGTGGTTCCCGCTATCTGCTCCATCGCGGCGAGCACGGCCGCGCAGTCCTGGTCGCCGTAGCCGGCGTTGACGGCCATGGTCGCGACCTCGTAGCTGGCCGTCGTGGCGGGCATGGGGATGCCCAGCTGCTGCCCGCCCGCGAGCGCGAGCAGCAGGTCCTTGCGCATCAGCCGCAGCCGGAAGTCGGCCTGGCCGAAGGCCCGGCGCGACATCACGCCGGCCTTGAACCGCATGACGGGGGAGCTGAACCCGCTCGCGGCGATCATCGACAGCAGCTGCTCGCGCGGCAGGCCGGCCTGCTCGCCGAACACCACCGCCTCGGCCAGCGCCTGCAGCTGGACGCCCATCAGGAGGTTCATCGTCACCTTGGCGGTGGCGCCCATCCCGTGGCCGCCGACGTGCACGACCTCCTTGCCGAGCACGTCCAGGACCGGCCGCAGGACCAGGACGTCCGCCTCGTCCCCGCCGATCATGAACCGCAGCTCGCCGTCCCGGGCGTGCATGGCGTTGCCGACGATGCAGGTGTCCAGTGCCCGGTGCCCGGCCGCGGCGACGGTCGCGGCCTGCGCCCGGGCCGCCTCCGGGGAGACCGTGCTGGTGTCGGCCACCAGCGTCCCCGGCGGGGCCGCCGCCAGCGCCCCGTCCGGGCCGGACAGCACCTGCTCGACCGCCTCGGCGGTGGCCAGGCTCAGCACCAGCACGTCCGCCTCGGCCGCGGCCTCGGCTGGCGTCGCGACCGGGCGGACGCCCTGCTCGGCCAGGGGGGCGGCCCGCTCGGCGGTCCGGTTGTAGGCGGTCACGCTGAAGCCGGACTCCGCCAGGCGGACGGCCATCGGCGCGCCCATCGCGCCGAGGCCGAGGAACCCGATCCGGCTGACGGCCATCAGTGCGGCCCGCCGGCCGGGCGCAGTGCCCCGATCTCCATGAGGATCCGGGGGAAGTCGTCGCTGATCCACGATTCCACGACCTTCCCGTCGACCACGCGATGCAGGTCGACCCCGCTCACCTCGAACTGCTTGCCGGTCGGGGGGATCTCGCCCAGCGGCTCGGTGTGGGTGCCGTGCGTGGTGAAGCGGTTCACCACGTACTCGCCCTCGCCGAGCATCTGCTGGATCGTGGTGTGAAAGTCGGGGAACGCCTGGCGCCAGAAGTTCACCGCGGCGCGGAAGGCATCAGCCCCGCGCGGCAGGTCCAGTCCCCGCGTGTGCACCTCATAGTCGGCTGAGAAGACGTCCTCGGCGAAGCTAAGGTCGCCGTCGTTCAGCCCTCGCTCGGTTATACGGCGGACAAGTTCAATGTTGTCACTGACGGTCATCCGGGCCTCCGTTGTCGGTCTTTCCCCCAAGAACCTTTGCCCGCCGGGCATCCCCCGGTCGTGAGGCGTGGGCCCGCTCCGGCTGGGAAACGGGCGGCGGGAGCCCGGGCACGTTCCCTCCCGGGCAGGAGGCCAGGCTCATGCCCCTGGGACCGCGGCGGGTGCAGGCTCGGATGAGGAAGGACATGGCCGACTCGTGGAGGAGACCACCATGGCGGATACGGAGCCGTACCTGGCCACAGCCGAGCAGGGCACGGCTATCTGGCATATGGGCGCGCTGATGGTGTTCAAGGCGACCAGCGAGCAGACCGGCGGCCAGTACTGGCTGGCCGAGCAGCGCTCGGCGAATGGGTACGCGTCCCCGGTGCACCTGCACACGCGCGAGGACGAGACCTTCTACATCCTTGAGGGCGAGGTGAGCATCGAGATCGACGACACCCTGCACCTGGCCGGGCCGGGCGGCACCGTCTACGCCCCGCGCGGGCTGCCGCACTCCTACAAGGTGGAGTCCGCGCAGGCCCGGTGGCTGGTCCTCGGCACCCCGGGCGGGTTCGACGGCTGGTTCTTCGACACCGGCAAGCCCGCCGATCAGCTGGTGATCCCGGAGTTCAACCCGGCTGACTTCCCCGACTTCGGCGACGTGATCGCCTCGGTCGAGGCCTATGGCGGCAAGGTCCTGGGGCCACCCCGTGCCTGAGCCCACCGCCATCGACGTGCACGGCCACGTCACCTCGCCCGAGCTCCTGAAGCGGTTCCCGATGCCGCCGAGCCTGGGCGACGTGGCCGGGATGATCGAGCGCAAGGCGGCCCTCGGCATCGGGATGACGATCGTGGGCAGTCCCGTCGGGGCCGGGACGATGGTCCCGGTGCCGGGCCTGGACAACTACCGCCAGCCGGTCAGCCAGCTGGAGGCCTTCCACGAGTGGGTGGGCGAGCTGATCCGCGAGCACCCGTCCCACCTGCGGGGCTACGTGTACGTGAACCCGTTCGGGGGCGCCGACGAGCTGGACCGGGCGGCCAAGCGCCTGGCCCAGCCGGAGTTCGTCGGGCTGATCGCCAACACCAGCGTCCAGGGCGGGTACCTGGGGTCGCCCGCCGCCGACGGGCTCTTCGCGCTGGCCCACGAGGCGTCCAGCCCCATCCTGCTGCACCCGCCGGCCGAGCCGGTCGGCACGGCGGCGATGAACCGCCACCTCGGGCTCATCGAGCACGTCGCGCGGCCGTGCGACGTGACCAGCGGGGTGGCGACGATCTTGTTCGCCGGCTGGCTGGACAAGTACCCGGGCCTGAAGCTGATCGCGCCGAACGCGGGCGCCGCCTTGCCGCTGCTGCGGGAGAAGCTTGACCTGGCCCAGCAGCGAGCGGCAGCCGGGCCGGCGGCTGGCATGGAGCCCGCCGGCACCGTGCCCGCCAGCGCCCGGCTGCGGGAGATCTACGTGGACACCGCCACCCCGAGCGCGCTCGGCCTGGCGGCGGCGGTCGAGGTGTTCGGCCCCGGCCACGTGCTGTTCGGCACCGACTCCCCGCCGCTGGCCACCCCGCTGGAGAGCGCCCTGGCGATGGTCGCCGGGCTGAACCTGGCCGACGGCGACCGGGCGGGCATCCTGGGC
Source organism: Trebonia sp. (assembly GCA_036276115.1). GTDB lineage: Bacteria > Actinomycetota > Actinomycetes > Streptosporangiales > Streptosporangiaceae > Trebonia. Next base: position 47,556 of record DATBEM010000121.1, on the reverse strand, counting down.
GGCAACGCCCGCGCGCTATTCGGGCTGGAGGAGGGGGCATGACCACCGCGCTGGTAACCGGGGGCTATGGCGGCCTCGGCGCCATCATCTGCCAGGAGCTGTCCCAGCAGGGCATGACCGTCGTCGTGGCCGGCCGCTCGCAGGACAAGGCGGCCGAGCTGGCCGGCCAGCTCCGCGAGAAGGGCGGCCACGCGTCGGGCCGGGCGGTCGACCTGACCGACTCGGCCAGCGTGAGCCGGCTCGTGGCGCAGTCCTGGGAGGAGCACGACGGCCTGGACATCCTGGTCAACTGCGCCAGCCGGCTGGCCACGATCCCGGCCGAGCAGTTCCCCGAGGACGAGTTCCGCCGCATCGTCGACACCAACCTGACCGGCGCCTTCCTGCTGTCGCGGGAGCTGGGCCGCCGGCTGATCGAGGCGGGCCGCCCGGGCCGCCTGGTCCACCTGTCGTCCGTCCGCGGCGCCGCCGGCGGCCGCCGCGGCTTCGCCGCCTACGGGCCGAGCAAGGCCGGCCTTGACCTCCTGGTCAAGCAGCTGGCGACCGAGTGGGGCCAGCACGGCATCACCGTCAACGCGGTGGCCCCGGGCTTCGTCCGGACCGAGTTCGTGCAGGACGCGACGCAGGACGCGGGCTTCGTGCGGATGATCAAGCAGCGGATCCCCCTCGGGCGGTTCGCCGAGCCCGAGGAAGTGGCGAGCGCCGTGCTGTACCTCGTGTCGCCGCTGGCCCGGTTCATCACCGGGCAGGTGCTGTACGTCGACGGCGGCGTCACCGCGAGCCAGTAGAACCGATCCACACCCCCTGGAAGGGAGGACCACCGTGTCCACCTGGAGTGCGCTTTTCTACCCGATCAAGGCAGGGAGCGAGGAAGTTGTCAAGGAACTGTTCCGTCGCAGCGACCGGCCGGCCTTCGACGTCACCGACGGCGAGGGCAACGTCATCGGGCGGCTGCTCGCCACGATGGTGTTCGTCGGCAAGGAGATGGCCGTCCGGGTCATCGAGGTGGAGGGGCCGCTGCCCATGGTCGCGGCCCACATGAGCCGCCAGCCGGAGGTCAAGGAGTTCGAGCGGCAGCTTGAGGAGCACCTGACCAAGCCGCGCGACATGGGCACTCCGGAGGGGGCGCGGGCATTCTTCCGCGACGCCTCGCTGGAGTGCGTGCTCAACCGCCGGCACGACCTGCCCCTCCAGCCCGCGCCCGCCAGCTGAGGGCCGGCGATGGACATCGGGATCGGACTTCCCTCGTCGGTGCCCGGTGCGGGCGGCACCGACGTGGTGGCCTGGGCCAGGGAGGGCGAGCGGGCGGGCTTTTCCACCCTGGCCGTCCTCGACCGGCTGGTCTTCGACAGCTACGAGTGCCTGATCGCGCTGGCGGCGGCCGCGGCCGTCACCGAGCGGGTGCGGCTGGCGACCGCGATCATGATCTCGCCCCTGCGGACGTCCACCGCGCTGCTGGCCAAGCAGGCCGCGAGCGTGGACCGGCTGTCGGGCGGGCGGCTGACGCTGGGCCTGGCCGTCGGCGGGCGGCCAGACGACTTCAGCGCGTCCGGGGCCGCCTTCGACCGTCGCGGGCGGCTGCTGGACGAGCAGGTGGGCGAGCTGCGGCGGATCTGGGCGGGGGAGCGCCGCGGCATCGCCGGGGGCATCGGGCCGGCGCCCGCTGACCCGGCCGGGCCGCCGCTCATCCTCGGCGGGCACTCGCCCCGCGCGATCAGCCGGGCCGCCCGGCTCGGCGACGGCTGGATCTCCGGCGCCGGGGCGGGCAGCTTCGCCGCCGGGGCCGGCCAGTTCCGCGCGGCCTGGCAGGCGGCGGGCCGGGCCGGCCAGCCGCGGCTCCAGGCGCTGGCCTACTTCGCGCTCGGCGGCGACGCGCGCGCCGTGGCCGAGGGCTACCTGGGCGGGTACTACGGGTTCGCGCCAGGCTACGCGCGGGCCGTGATCGGCGGCGCCCTGACCGATGAGGAGGCGATCGCGCGGGCGGTGGCCGGGCTGCGGGAGGCGGGCTGCGACGAGGTCCTGTTCATCCCCTGCTCGTCCGATGTCGCCCAGGTCGGGCTGCTCGGCGAGACGCTCGCCGCGACCGCGGGGCGTGCGTGAGCGGTCGCGTCCGGGCGATCGCCTGGCAGGTCGTGAAGTTCCTGGCCAACTCCGGTGGCCTCGGCTGGCACACGCTGCCCCCGGAGGTGTTCGACCGGCTCCACTCAGGCGAGGAGCCGCAGGCAGGGCCACCCGCGAAGCCGCGCGTCGACCCGCGCGAGCTGGACGCGTGGCTCGCCTCGGTCCTGGGGCACGACGACCCGGCCGGGAGCGAGCGGGCCGGGCCGGGCCGCCGCGGGCGGCGCTACCGCCGGCCGGCCCGCGCCCGCGACGGCGCGCGCCGCGGGCGGGGCGCCCGCGGCCACGAGGCGGTCCCTGGCCCAGAGGCGGTGCGCGACCCGGAGGCAGTGCGCGACCCGGAGGCGGGGCGCGATCGCGGCTGACCGCCAGGTGCTGCCCGGGGCGGTCACGGGCGGGGGCAGGGTGGCTGGATGAGCGCGGAAGGACCGCACGAGGCGGAAGGGCGGTGAGCCCTTCCGCCTCTGCCGTGCGCCGTGTCACGTGGCAGGACCGTGGCCGCGGCGGCGTGCGGGGCGGGCCTGGCGGCGGGCGCGCGTGGCCGGGCCGCGGAGCCAGTGTCCCGGCCGTGGCCAGACACCGCGGGCACGCCCGGAGATCGCCCGGACCCGCCTCAGGCCTTCCCGGGCGATCAGGGACAGCCTGCGGCCTCCAAGTTTATGGTGGAAGATTTACCAGGTAACGGCGGCCGCCGGCCTGATAACAGCAAGAGGCGGCCGCCAGGCCGGCCCGCCAGGCTGGCTCGGGGGCTGGCCTGGCAGGCTGGTTCGGGGGCTGGTCCAGCCGGGGGCGCTGGCGGTTCGTGCAGGCCATAGCGCGGACCTGGGCGGCGCGGACCTAGGCCATGGCGCGGACCTAGGCGGCGCGGACCTAGGCCATGGCGCGGGCCTGGCCGGGGCGAGGGGCAGGGGCAGGGCGAGGATGAGTCCGGGCGCGCCGTGGGGGCAGGCGGGGGACCAGGGCTGACGGGGAGCTAAGACTTGCTGGAGACGGCGTCCGCCTGGGGGCGGGCGCCGTAGTCGGCGAGGCCCGCGCCGAGCCGGGCGAACGCCCGCTCGGCGCGCGCGGCCACGTCGCGGGCCAGGTCGGTGCCCGTCCGGCCGCCTACCGCCTGCCGCCGGGAGTAGTCCAGCATGGCGCGGTGCACGCCCATGAGCGCGTTCGCGGCGACCCAGGGCTCGACGTCGTCGGGCGGAGCCGCGGTGTCCTCGGCGATCAGCGCCGCCAGCGAGCGCGTGTAGGCGTCGGTGATCTCGTGCTCCTTGCGCTGCAGGGTCACGCTGTGGCTGATGATCCGCGCCCCGGCGATCACGTAGGCGCTGGAGCTGGCCGCGATCATGGGGGCGGACTCGGAGAAGAACCGGGCGAAGGCGGCGAGCACGGACTCCCCTGGCGCCCGCGCGCGGATGCCGTCGATGAGGTCGGCCTCGAAGCCCTCCATCCCCGCGAACACGAGGTCTTCCTTGGTCGGGAAGTAGTTGAAGACCGTCCCCTCGGACACGTCCGCGCCGCGGGCGATGTCGGCGACCTTCACGTTATCGAAACCGGATTCCATAAACATCCGCATGGCGGTCTCGCGGATGCGCTCTCTTGTCTGCCTCTTCTTGCGCTCGCGCAGCCCCGGTCTCGTGTCCATCGCCACTAGTATATCGCCGACTTCATGCTTGTTGTCACAACAATTTTATGGCGACACTAGTAATTTGTCGTATCACTACGATGGCGGCCGCCTGGGCGGGCCGGGGCCCGGTGGGCCTCCCAATCACCAGGCAGGCGCGGTGGCCAGCCCGGATCGCCGCCCGGACCGGCCGCGATCCGAGGTCAGGAGCTCACCCGCCGTCCATGGCCCGGTTACCAGGAGGCTGCCTTCGGGTTCCAATCACGGGAAAGTCAGAGGCCCGAAAGGCCGCATCCCCGCTGTAATCACTCCTTGACCATCAAACCACTCCTTGATAATATAAGGGTAATTCAGTGGCATGAACTGAAACGGGGATCGACCACACTCGAAGTGGCCCGTCGCGTGCGGTGCGCGACAGGCTCGCTTCATCGTGCGCCGAAGCACGAGGACCTTGCGGTCAGCGAAGTCAGCAAAGTCATCGAAGTCCGTGAGTCCAATCTTGCATAAGGAGACTTCTGCCATGGGCAGGTGCCCCCAGTGTAATTCGTTGGAATCCGTTCGGAGGGACCTGCATGATCAGATCGGCTCCCCCCTTGCTGGACTAATTATGGAAGTCGAGCTCGCCCGCCAGCTGATTCAGCGAAGTGATTCAGAAGGCGCATACGGGGTGCTCGCAGATACGCGCGATGACCTAGTCGAGCTCATCGCGGAGGTTCGGCGACTAATTTCCGGAACGGAAAGCTCGCCTAAAGGGCGCATGGAGATGGTAGAGGCCATACGGGAGATGCTCGGTCGCATGAACCGCGCGGTGGGGGCAAGGGTCGAGATAACACTAAGAATGGACCAGGAAATTCATGCCGTCACCAGCGGTATCGGGTGGGCGGCATTCTCCATTGTCCGGGAAGCCGTCATCAACGTCCTCAAGCACTCTACCGCGCGTAACTGCCTGGTGGCGCTACGAACGGAAGGCGGGAGCCTGCGGGTGGTCATCGTGGACGATGGCTACGTTCCCCGCCAGCCACGGCGCCGCGATGGGCACGGCCTGGCGAACATGGCCGCGCGGGCCGAGGAAGTAGGGGGGTGGTGCATCGCCCGGCCGGGCCGCCGGGGCGGCTTCATCGTGTCCGCCCATCTCCCGCTCTCCCAGGAAACCCTTCTGTACCAAGAGTCGACTGGAAATCATGGACCCTTCGGACAAAAAGTCTATAGACATCCTAATTGTCGATGACCACCCCGTTTACCGATGGGGCCTTAAGACCCTCCTTGAGGGAATGGGCGACCTGCGCGTGGTAGGCGAGGCGGAATCCGCCGCGGAGGCCATCGCCAAGACCCATGACCTCCGCCCGCAGCTCGTCGTGATGGATATCAGCATGCCGGGGGAGACCGGGACTGAGGCCACCGGGACTGAGGCCACCAAGACGCTGTCGGCCAAATACCCGAAGATTGGCGTGATCATCGTCACGATGCACGCCGATAAGGAGACGTTCCTTTCAGCCATCCGGGCGGGCGCACGGGGATTCCTGCTCAAGGAGGCGAGCTGGGAGGAGGTTAGCCTCGCGATCCGGGTGGTCAGCGCGGGCGGCCTGGCCTTCGACGCTCATTCAGCAAGCTGGATAGTCGATCACCTGACTAACCCGCAGGCTGACGCGAACCCGTTTCCCGAGCTGACCGAGCGCGAGCGGGAGGTGCTGGAGCTTATCGCCGACGGCCTCGGCAACTCGGCAATAGCGCGCCAGATGGGGCTATCGGTAAAGACGGTGCGCAACTACATCTCGCGGATCTTCGCCAAACTGCAGGTCATTGACAGGACCGAGGCCGCGGTCCGGGCCCGCCGGGCAGGCCTGGGGCATTAGAGCTTCTCCGGAGGTGGCCCGCGAGGGCCTGGCCTGTCCCGACGAGCTGCTGGCCCGTCGGGACGGGCCAGCAGCTCGTTAGGGCCGGGTTAAGATGATTAGCGGGTCAGCCGCCGGTACTGAAGCATGGACAAGACCGCGAACACCACGAGCAGGCCGGCGCTCCAGGCGACGGACGACAGCACGTGGCTGGCGGTCGGGCCGCCCAGCACCAGGGGCCGCAGCGCGTTGACGAGCGCCGCCAGCGGCTGGTGGGCCGCCACCGACTGGAGCCAGCCCGGCATGTCCTGCACCGGGATGAACGCGGGCGAGGCGAAGACCAGCAGGAACATGACCGGCACGCCGGCCGCCTGGGCCGCCTCGGCGTTGCCGGTGGCCAGGCCAAGGGCGACGAAGCCCCAGGAGAACACGTACCCGAACAGCACCACCAGGCCCAGCGCGGCCAGGAACGCGGCGGCGTTGGTCTGCACCCGGAAGCCGACGGCGAAGCCGATGCCGACCATGACCGCGAGGACGAACAGGTTCCTGATGAGGTCGGCGGTGGTGCGCCCGGCGAGGATCGCGAACTGGGACATGGGCAGCGTGCGGAACCGCTCCAGCAGTCCGGTGCGCAGGTCGGTGGACAGGCCCACGGCCGTGCCGATCGCGCCGAACGCCACGCTCTGGGCGAAGATCCCCGGCATCAGGAAGTTCACGTAGGCCACGCCGGGCACGTGAATCGCCCCGCCGAAGGCGTAGCGGAACAGGCAGACGAACAGCACCGGCTGGATGGCCGAGAAGACCAGCGCCTGCGGCTGGCGGAGCGTCGACAACAGGTTGCGCCAGGTGACGTCCCAGATGTCCTGGAAGATCGTCGGTCCCGTCCCGGACCCCAGTGGCTCCAGCCGGGGGGCGGCGCTGACGGCGGCGGTGGTCATGAGGCTCCTTGTGATTGGGTGCCGACGGGCACGGCCTCCGCGTCCCGGGCCGGTTCCCGGGCCGCTTCCTTGGCCGACTTGCCGGTCAGCGACAGGAAGACGTCGTCGAGGGTGGGCTCGCGGATCTCGACGCTGGCCGGGTCGGGCGCCCGGCCCTCCAGTGCCCGGGCGATGCCCATGATCTCGGCCGAGCCGCCCCCCTCGGTGAGCTGGACGGTCTCCCCGTCCTGGCTGGGGTCGTACTGCCCGGCCAGCACCCGGGCCGCCTTGGCGGCGTCGGCCTCGCTGTTGAAGGTGAGCCGGACGACGGCCGACCCGACCCGCTGGCGCAGCGCCCGCGGCGTCCCGCGCTCCACGACCTGCCCCCCGGCGATGATCACCAGGTTGTCGGCCAGCGCGTCCGCCTCATCCAGGTACTGGGTGGTGAGCAGGACCGTGGTCCCCTCCTGGACGAGGTCGCGCACGATGTCCCACAGGCCCAGCCGGCTCTCCGGGTCCAGCCCGGTGGTGGGCTCGTCCAGGAACAGCAGCGGCGGCCGGTGCATGAGCGCCGCGGCCAGGTCCAGCCGGCGGCGCATGCCGCCGGAGTAGGTCCGGACCAGCCGGCCGCCGGCGTCGGACAGGTCGAACCGCTCAAGCAGCTCGGTGGCCCGCGACCGGGCGTCGCCGCGCCGCAGGCGGCTCAGCCGCCCGATCAGGCGCAGGTTCTCGTGCCCGGTGAGGCTGGCGTCGACCGCCGCGAACTGCCCGGCGAAGCCAATGAGGCGGCGGACCGCGGGGGCCTTGTGCACCGCGTCGACGCCGAGGACGGTGGCCTCGCCGCTGTCGGGCCGCAGCGCGGTCGAGAGGATGGAGATGGTGGTGGTCTTCCCGGACCCGTTCGGCCCCAGCAGGCCGGTGACGGAACCGGCGGGGACTTCGAAGCTAAGCCCGTCCAGCGCCACCACCTTGCCGTAGGTCTTGCGAAGGTCGCGGACCACGATGGCGGGATCGTCCGACACTTGGTACCTCATAACGGTGGCTCGGTCGGCATAGTTAAGGTGAGCTTAAATTTCTAGTCACCATAATATGTGCTGAAGGGGACCGAGCGCAAGCGCCGAGGGCCGCTTCGACCGGGTTTACGTCCCGGTTCGCGGGCGGCGGGGAGGTCCCCGCCGCCCGCCGGCCGCTCGCCTCGCGGGCGCGGCCAGGTCGGCTCAGTACGCGATCATGACCTTCTTGCGGTAGGTCTCCGCATCGCCCAGGCACGCCACGATGTAGGCCGCCAGGTCGGCCCGGCTGATCCGCTCGGGGCGCTTCAGCCGGTCGCCCACCGCCGTGCGGTAGTTGCCGGTGGCGGGCTTCTCGGTCAGCAGTGCCGCCCGCACGATCGTCCAGTCGGTGTCGCTCGCCGCCAGCTCCGATTCCATCCTGGCCTGGTCCTCATACAGGTTGCGCAGCATCCGGGCCACGATGTAGTTGGACACCAGGCGCTGCGCCAGCGGCATCTCCACGTCCGGGTCGAGGCCCGCGGTGGACAGCGCGACCACCCGCCGGACCCCGTGCTGGCCCATCGCGGCCAGGATGTTGGCCGTGCCGGCGGAGAACACGGTGGTGGCCTCCCGGCCCTTGACCCCGACCACCGAGGCGACCGCGTCGTGGCCCGCCATCGCGGCGGCGACGGAGGTCGCGTCGAGCACGTCGCCGCGGACCACCGTGAGCCCTTCGCGCTGGCCCCCCAGGGCCTCCGGCCGCCGCACGAACGCCGTTACCGCGTGCCCGGCCGACAGGGCGCTGTCGACGACATGCAGCCCGGTCCGCCCGGCCGCGCCAATGACAAGCAATCGCATCGCTTTCCTCCATCTATCCGCAATAACACGTCCCGGGCTCCAGCCTAAACGCCGGAGGCCCGGGACGCGTGATTGGCCCGTGCTGAGGGTTACGAACCGGACAGCTTGAACGCAAGGAGCACAGTGCCCTCGGTCGACGCGAATAGCGGGTAGTAGCCCGATTCGACGTAAAGCATGCCGTTCGCCACTACTACACCACCAATCCCAGATAGCGACTCGCCGAAGCCAGGCACCCCGTTGACTCCCTGGAACTCGCGAACGGTGTCGTACTGCCACGCGATCTGCCCGGTGGACGACGAGAATGCGTACAGCTTGCCGTCCGCGTTCCCCTCGAAGACCAGGCCCGGGACCGAGGTCACGGCCGGGGTGAAGGCGAGCTGGCAGCTCGGGTTGCCCGCCGCGCCGCCGGTGGTGCACCCGTCGGCCGGGGTGGGCGTCTGCCACTCGATGGCGCCGGTCGCCGGGTTGAGCGCGTACATCACGCCCGGGTTGGCGAACCAGGTGGCGACGTAGATGCGGTGCCCGTCGGTGCTGCCGCCCCACACGATGCCGCCGTCGCCGCCCTCCGTGCTGGGGTTGGCCACCAGGTGCTGGGTCCACAGCAGCTTGCCGGTCACCGCGTCGAACGCCCGGTAGGCGCCCGCCTTGTCCCCCATGCCGAGGATGGTCCGCCCGCCGGCCTGGTAGAGGTTGCCGGACGACATGTCCCAGTCATGGGCGTTGCCGGCGGCCTGGGCGGGGCAGTAGGTCGGCGCCAGCGCGGGGTCGTCGCAGGTGGTGGTGTAAGTGTCCGGCTGGGCCTGGTAGCTCCAGGCCGTCTTGCCCGTGCGCAGGCTCAGGGCCAGCACGCTGTCGGCCTGGCCGGCCGAGCCGGTGTAGTTGTTGCCGGTGCCCACGTACAGCAGGCCCGCCGCCGGGTTGATGACCGGCGTGGTCCAGACCGAGACCCCGGACGGCCCGTACTGGGTCGCCCCGCTCGGCCACGTGCCGGTCGCCTGGGCCGCCGGCACCGTGTAGTGCCGCCAGGCCACCGCGCCGGTCGCGGCGCTGACCGCGACCACCTGGCCCCGCGCGGTGCAGCAGGGGTAGTTCAGGTTCGTTTCCTGGAAGTTGTTCTCATCGTTGGAGGTCCCGATGTAGACCAGCCCGTTGTACACGGTCGGGGAGCCGGTCTCCTGGACGTCGGGGTTGGCCGGGTCCACCCGGATCGCCCAGCGCAGGGCGCCGGTCCGCGCGTTCAGCGCGTACAGGTAGCCCCGGGTGTCGCCGAAGTAGACCACCCCGTTCGATACCGCCGCGCCGTCCCGGACCGGGTCCGGGGTCGAGCCGACCGGCCCGACCACGCTGGTCAGGTCGAAGCTCCACACGGTGGCGCCGGTGGTCGCGTCGAGCGCGAAGAACTTGGCGTCGTTGCTGCCCACGTAGAGGGTGTTCCCGACCACGGCCGGCTGGCTGGACGGGTTGGTGCCGGTGATCCGGGGCAGCGTGAACGCCCATGACTCGCTGAGGTGGCTGACGTTCTGCGGGGTGACCGGCGTGCCCGGGGCGAACCGGTCGCCCGATAGCTCGCCCTGCCAGGACGCCCAGTCGGCCGTGGTCGCCCCGTTACGGTGCAGCACCGCCGCCTGCGAGGTCATGGGCAGCGTTCCGAGCAAAATGGCGCCCAGCCCGACCAGGACAAGGGCCAGCCATGATTTCTTTCTAACCAGCATTGACTACCTCCACGGTTTTCTCTGCGGATGGACCGGAGATTGCCTGGTTGTTCCCCGGGAGCTTATCCCTCTCCTGGTAGAATGATGAGCTTGCCATTGATTTCTCCGGCGGCCATCTTCGCCAGCGCCTTCGGCGCCTCGTCCAGGCTGTATTCCTGGTCGATATGCGGCCGGACGCCGGATACCTCAAGCAGGCTGATCAGGCGGCGCAGCTCTGCCCGGGTGCCGCAGAACACGCCGACAACCGACAACTGCAGGAAGAACGTGCGGGCGAGCCGGGCGGGCGGGTTGGCCCCGGTGGTCGCCCCCGCCAGCACGAGGCTGCCGCCGGGGCGCAGCGCCTCCAGCGAGTGCTGCCAGGTCACCCGGCCGACCGAGTCCATGACCGCGTCGACCGGGCGCGGAAGCCGCGCCCCGGGCTCGAAGGCCTGGTGCGCGCCCAGCTCCAGGGCCGTGCGGCGGCTGCCCTCGGCCCGCCCGGTGGCCCAGACCCGGAACCCGCCCAGCCGCCCCAGCGCGATCAGCGCCTGCGACAGGCCGCCGCCGCTGCCCTGGACGAGGACGGTGTCGCCCGGCTGCAGGCCCGACCGGGTGAACAGCATGCGGTAGGCGGTCAGCCAGGCCGCGCCCAGGCACGCGCCCTCGGCGAAGGAGAGCCACGGCGGCAGCGGCACCAGGTTACGGGCGGGCACCGTGACCAGCTCCGCCATCGTGCCGTCGACCTGCTCGGTGAGCAGGTGGCGGCCCGGGCTCATCGTGTCCTCGCCGTCCCAGCCGGGCGACTCGATCACCGGGTACACCAGCACCCGGTTGCCGTCGGCGTCCAGGCCGGCCCCGTCGCAGCCCAAGATCATGGGGAAGCGGTCGCGGGCGATGCCGACCCCGCGCGCCGTGGCCAGGTCATGGGCGTTGAGGCTGGCCGCCCGGACCCGCACCGTCGTCCAGCCGTCGGGCGGCCCGGGATCGGGCCGCCCGCCCACCGCGATCGCGCTCAGCGGGTCCAGCGGCCGGGGGCCGGTCGCGTAGACCGCCTTCACGACGCCCGCCCGGCCTGCTGCAGCGCCCGGCGCACGGTGCTGCCGAGGGTCGGCGTGCCGCCCAGCTCGACGAACGTGACGTCCGGGTACCTGCCCAGGACGTAGGCGAGCGACTCAGCCCACCGCACCTGGTGGTCGACCTGCTCGATGAGCAGCCGGGCGATGCCGGAGCCGGGGTACTCGGCCGCGGTCCGATTGGCGATCACGGGGATGGCGGGCGGGGCGAACCGCACCTCGCTGGCCGACCGGGCGAACGCCCGGGCGGCCCCGCGCATGTAGCGCGAGTGGAACGGCCCGCTGACGTCCAGCTGGCGCACCCGGAAGGCGCCCGCGCTGGTCAGCGGCTCGACCGCGGCGGCTAGCTCCCCGGCCGGGCCGGCGATCACGACCTGGTCGGCCGAGTTCAGGTTGGCCAGGTCGATCCCGGTCAGCCCGGCCGCGCGCAGGGCCGCGCCGATCTTGTCCGCCCCCAGCCCGAGGACCACGCTCATCGACCCCGGCACGCTGGCCATCGCCGCCGCCCGGCGGACGACCAGCCGCAGGCCGCTGGCGAAGTCGAACACCCCTGCGGCCAGCAGCGCGGCGTACTCGCCGACGCTGTGCCCGAGCAGGACGTCCGCGACTAGGCCGTCGTCGGCCGCGGCGCGCCAGGCGAGCGCGTTGACCACGTACCGGACGGGCTGGGTGTACCGGGTGTCGCCGAGCCGCCCGCCGGGGTCGTCGCGGCACAGCTCGGGCACCGAGTAGCCGAGGATCTCCCCGGCCTCCTGCTCGGCGCCGGGGTAGCGGCCGAACAGCTCCTCGCCCATGCCCTTACGCTGGCTGCCCTGCCCGGGGAACAATACTGCCGTTGTCATGACTGTCCGTATCCGGCCGCCACTGCCTGGCGGGCCATGGGGTTCTGGACCGTTTCCAGGTGCCCGGGGACCTCGCGCTCGAAGGCCTGGTCCGATGCCGCCCGCCAGGGGGCGACGAGCGCCGCCTTGGCCAGCTCGAGGGCACGCCGGGGGGCGGCCGCGATCCGGGTGGCCAGCGCCGCCGCCGTGTCCTCGACCGCGTCGTGGGCCACCACCGTGACTGCCGCGCCCCGCTCGCGCAGCTCCCGGCCCCGGAACCGGGCCGCCCCGAGCAGTGCCTCGGCCGCCAGGGCGCCCCCCAGCCGGTGCGGCAGCACCCAGGTGGCCCCCATGCAGGGCATGAACCCGTAGCTGAGGAAGTTGGCGGTGTAGACCGAGCGCTCGCTGAGCACCGGGATGTCGGCGTACAGGCCGAGCAGGAAGCCGCCGCCGATCGCGTGGCCCCGCATCGCCGCCACCACCGGCAGCGGGCAGCGCAGCGGCGCGCGGATGATCACGTCGTGCTCGAGCGTCTCCCGGCTCCCCGGGAGCCCGAGCAGGCTCTCGCGCGAGCCGCCCGCGCTGAAGATGCCGGGCAGCCCGGCCAGCACCACCACCCTGGCCCCGGGATCGGCCACCGCCGCCGCCAGGGCGCCGGCGAAGCGGGCCGCCAGGTCCGGGGTGAAGGCGTTGCGGCCGCCCTCGTCGGCCAGCCGGACCGTCACCACCGGCCCGGACCGGCTGACCTCGACCAGCCCCGGCGCGGGGGCACTGCCTAGCGCGGGGGCACTGCCTAGCGCGGGGGCACTGCCTATCGGCGCCGGGGCACGGCCGGGCGAGCTCACGACAATGCCCCGGCGGCGCGGAACCCGGCGATCCGCGCGCGCACGTCGGGGTCCCGCAGCCGTTCGGCCGTGGCCCGGCAGGCCGTCTCGGCCATCCCGGCCGGGCGCGGGTAGAGGTCGTCGCGCAGCCGCTTGGCCGCCCGCACCGTGTCCGGGGTGATGCGCCGCAGCATCGCCAGGATCTCGCGCGCCCCGTCCCGGGCGGCCGGGTAGGCCAGGTCGGCCAGCCCGGTGCGCAGTGCCTCGTCCGGCCCGACCGGGTGCGCGCGCAACGCCATTCCCCAGGCCTGGTGCGGGCCGACCCGGTCCGCGACGAAGGGGAAGGCCATGCCCGGCACCAGCCCGAGCAGCAGCTCGGTGAAGCGGAAGCTCGCGTCCCGGCCGGTCGCGACCAGGTCGCACGCCGCCGCCAGGGCGACCCCGCCGCCGGTCGCCTGCCCGTCTACCAGCGCGACGGTGACCAGCGGGGCCTCCCGCAGCCGGGTGAAGGCCCGCCACGGGGGCAGCGTGGCCTGCTCCAGCCACTGCGGCGGGAGGCGGCCAAGGTCCAGCCCGCGGCAGAAGTGCGGCCCCTCGGCGCTGATCAGGGCGGCCCGGCACCGGGGGTCGGCCGCGGCCTCGTCCAGGGCCGCGATGAGCTGCGTGACCAGCGCGTCGTCGAGGGGATTGCCGCGCTCGGCGGCGCCCAGGGTCAGCTCCACGTGGGTCTCGTGGCGGGCCACCCGCACCGCGGTGGCCCCCTTGCCGGCGGTACCGGCGGCTACGTCCACGCGTACTCCCGGCGAAAGCCCCGGACCGAGCTGAGCACCGCTGCCTTGCGCGCGCTGAGCCTGCCCCCGGTGAGCTCGTCAGCCGCCTGCGGGCCGAGCTTGGCGTCCTCGGTCCCGGCCGCGGGCGTCTGCTCGATGACCTGGTCGTAGGCAGCCACGCTGAGGTCGGCGCGGGCGTCGAGCTGGCCCGCGATCTGGGCCTGGGCCACCGCCGCCCGCGCCCCGGCCGGGATCACCGCGCTGGCGAACTCCGACGCGCAGCCCGACCCGTAGCTGAACAGCCCGGTCCGGTACCCCTCGTCCGGGGTGTGCTCGATGCTGCTGGCCAGCGCGAGCAGCAGGGTCCCGGAGTAGATGTTGCCGACCTCGGACGGGTACACCAGCGAGGGCTGCACCCGCATGGCGAAGTCGTCCTCGATCCCCGCCTCCGGCAGCCGCCGCAGCGACCGCAGCAGCGACCGGTGCGCGCCCTTGACCATCCCGGCGAACGGGGTGTGCAGGGCCAGCCGGTGGAAGGTGTCCACGATGTCGGCCCCGTCCACCACGGTCGCGTACTCCGCCCACGAGTGCCGCAGGCAGTCCAGGTAGGTGAGCAGGGACAGGTCCACGTCGAAGATGTCGTGCTCGCGCAGCGGCCGCATCCCGTCGCCCGCGTCGTAGCTGTAGCAGCCGTAAGCGCCGGGGTCGGGCACGGCGACCCGCGGCGCCCGCCCGACCAGCAACGCCACCGCCCCGGCGCCCTGGCTCGGCTCCATGTAGGTCTCGCGCATCGGGCTGGCCACGTCGGCCCCGACCACCAGCGCCCGCGCCCCCGGCCGGGGGCTGGCCGCGATCAGCGCGCACGCGGTCTGCAGGGCGGCCATGCCGCCGTAGCAGGCCTGCTTGACCTCGAACAGCCGGCAGGACCGGCCCAGGCCGAGCAGGCCGTGCAGGAAGCTGCTGGCCGACCGGCCCCAGTCCACCGCCGACTCGGTGCCGACGACGACGAGCTCGATCGCGGCCCGCTCCGGCGGCGTCAGCGCGTCGAGCAGGGGCCGGGCCGCCGTGGCGGCGAACGTGACCACGTCCTCGCACGGCAGCGCGACGCTCTTGCGCCGCATCATCAGGTTCTCCCGGCGCTTGTCATCCAGCCCCCGCGCCCGGAACAGGGCCGGGACGTCAACGGCCGCCACGCCGCAGTACACACCCACCGACTCGATGCCGACGCTGGTCAGGCGATCGTCAGTCATCCTGCACGCTCCTGGTCACGATGATCGCGGAGTTGATCCCGCTGAAGGCGAAGCTCGTGCTGAGGGCCACCCGCAGGGGCGCGTCAACCGCCTTGCGGCCGACGTAGCTGACCCGGGGGTCGGCGGGTGACCGCAGGTTGGGGTTGGGGTGGCAGAAGCCATCGCGAAGCTGGATCACGGTGGCGACCGCCTCGATGACCCCCGAGCCCGACAGGCAGTGCCCGGTCAGCTCCTTGGTCGCGTTGACGAGCGGCCCGGCCCCGAACACGCGGGCCAGGGACTCGGCCTCGGTCGCGTCCCCCAGCTGCGACCCGGTCGCGTGCGCGTTCACGTAGTCCACGTCGCCCGGCAGCAGGCCGGCCGACTCCAGCGCGGCGGCGATCGTCGCCGCCTGGCCGTCGGCGCTCGGGCGGGTGCCGCGCTTGCCGTCGAGCCGCTGGGCCAGCCCGGTGATCGCCGCCAGCGGCCGCGCGCCGCGCGCGCGGGCGGTGCCGGCCCGCTCCAGCACCACCGCGGCGGTGCCGTGCCCGTGCACGAAGCCGCGGCGGCCGGAGTCGAACGGGCGGCACACGTCCCCGGGCGGCTCGTCGCTGGCCGCCGCCAGCGCGCCGCTGTCGGCCAGCGCCCGGTACTCGGCCACCGACAGCTCCGCCAGCGCTCCCACGACCAGGCAGTGATCGGCCGCGTCGAGCGCGAGCAGGCGGCAGGCGTGGATCAGCGCCAGCGTCCCGCTGGCCGACGCCCCGCCGATCAGGCAGCCCTCGGCGGTGGCGCCGGTCGCCTCGCTCACCGCCCCCACCGCGTCCACGTCCAGGTGGGCGAGCGCGTGCGAGGGCCGCACGCGCCCGTCCCCGCAGCTCATGCGGACCGCCACCTGAGCCTGGTAGTCCAGCGCGAGGTTGTTGCCGCCGATGACGATCGCGGTCCGGGCGAGGGCGCCGGGGCCGAGCCCGGCCGCGGTGGCGGCCTCCCGCGCCACCCGGACGGCGGTCCGGGTGGGACGGGTGGACCGCCCGCTCAGCACCAGCTCGGGCTCGTCGGCCGGTCCGGGCAGGTACGCCGCCGCCGACACCCGGGCGGCATCCGGCAGCGAGGCCGCCCGGATGCCGCCCCGGCCGTCGCGCAGCGCGGCCGCGAGCTCCTCGATGGTGTCGCCCACGCTGGTGCGGACGGCCATCGCGGTGATGACGGCGTCGACTGCGGTCATGTCGTCCCGCAGTGGCCGTGCAGCACGTCGACGAGCTGCCGCACGTTGCCGACGTCGGCGAAGGCGGCCGCCGGGACGCTGACGCCGAGGACGTCCTGGCTGCCGACCACGATGTCCATCCGGTCCAGGGAGTTGGCTCCCAGCTCGGACAGGGTGACGTCCGGCGTGACCTGCCGGGCGGTCACCCCCGGGAGCACCGTGGCGGTCTCGTCCTGGACCACGCTGAGCACTTCATCCCAGGTCATCGCCCATCACCGCCGGCCTGGGAGAGCACCGCGGCCAGGCCGCGGAGCGTTCGCCCCTCGTGCATCTGGGCCAGGGTGAGGGCGGCCCCGAGCTCGGCGTTGAGCTTGGCCAGGAACTCGACCGCCAGCACCGAGTCCAGCCCGAGGGCGGACAGCTCGGTGCCAGTGCCGATCTCGTCCTCGGGCAGGTAAAGGCACTCGCCCGCCAGCTTGCGCAGCCGCTGGGTGAGCTGGCCCAGGTCCGGCTGGCCGCCCGCGGCGCCCGGTCCGGAGGCCGGCTCCGGATCCCCGGCCACAGCCGCCGGCGGCTGTGGCCAGGGATCCGGCGGGGACGCGCCCGGCGGCTCGGCGCCGCCGGGCGGGCGGGCCAGCTCGGCCGCCAGCGCGCGGCTGGTCCGGGTGGCGTAGATCTGCTCGGTGCGCACGTCGAGGCCGGTCTTGCCCCCCACGAGCTGGGTGAACTCGACTGCCAGGACGGAGTCCAGGCCCGCCGCGACCAGGTCCCCGTCCAGCGTCACCTCCTCCGGCGGCAGGTACAGCACCTGGGCCGCGAGGGCGGCGATGACCCGGGCCAGCTCCCCGGCATCCGGGGCCGGCCGTGTCCCCGGCGGCGGGGCCGTAGCCGGGGGCACCGATGCCGTTGGCGTGGCCGGTGCTGGCCCGGGCGGCGTGGCTGGAGCCGGCGGTGCGGCCGGGGATGATGGCGTGGCCGGCGGAGGGGAGATGCCCAGGCCGGGCGGGGGACTCGGGGCGACCGGCGCGGGGGGCGCGAATGTGGTCGTCGGCGTGGCCGGAGCGGACGGTGCGGCCGGGACGGGCAGTGCGTCCAGGCGGGGCGGTGCGGCCGCGATGGGCGACGGTGCCAGGTGAGGCGGTGCGGCCGGGGCGGGCGATGTCGCTGGCTGAGAGATCGTTGCCTGGGGTGGTGTGGCCGGGATCGGCGGTCCGGCCGGGGCTGCCTGCGGGGCGGGGACGAGGGGGGCCAGCCGGACCAGTCCGGTCAGCTCCGCGGCCGCCCGGCGCAGGGGAGTGGCCGGCCCCTGCGTCGTGGCGGGAGCCGCCGTGGCCCGCGGGCGTGGCGGCAGTGGCGGCCGGGGCGGCAGCGGCTCGGGCGGGCGCTCGGCCCGCGGCCAGTGGCTCTGCGCCTCGAACGGGTACAGCGGCAGGCCGCCGACCCGCCGGGGCCGCCCGCCCTCCCACAGGGCGGCCCAGTCCGCGTCCTCGCCCGCCAGGAACGCCGCCGTCACCGGGTTGGCACTGTCGTCGGTGGCACTGTCCCCGGTGGCACTGGCGCTGGCCGTGGTGCCATCGGCCGCCAGGACCGTCCGGCACGGGAGCGCCGCCCGGCCCGCCTGCAAGGTCGCCGCCACGGCGGGGATGTCCGCCCCGGGGTGCTCCCGCAGCCAGGCGCGCAGCGCCGCCGCCAGCGCGTCGAGGGCGGCCGGGGTGCCGGCCGACAGGGGCAGGGCCCGCGCTCCCCGGCCGCCCGGAATGACCCCGGCGGCGGGCGGGCCGGGCGGGTCGGTCAGCACCACGTGCGCGTTGGCCCCGCCCAGCCCGAACGAGCTTACGCCCGCCACCCGGCGCTGCCCGGCGGCGCGCGGCCACGGGACCGGCGCGGTCGGCAGCCCGAGCAGCGATCCCAGCCCGGCCACGCTGGCCCGCGGCGTGACCAGTCCCGGGATCGCCGGGATGAGGTCGTTCTCCAGCACCAGGATCGCCTTGACCAGGCCGAACAACCCGGCCGCGCCCTCAGTGTGCCCGATCGTGGCCTTGAGCGCGCCGACCCAGAGGCGGCCGTCGGGCCCCGCCGCCCGGGCCGCGCCCGCCAGCGCCTGGACCAGCCCGGTCGCCTCCGCCTGGTCACCGAGCTTGGTCCCGGTCGCGTGGGCCTCGACGTAGCCCAGGTCGGCCGGCGCGATCCCGGCCCGCCGGGCGGTCCGGCGGATCAGCTCCGCCTGCGTTTGCGCGGTCGGGCTGAACTGGCCCCCGGACCGGCCGTCGTGAGTCTGGGACGCGCCCCGGATCACCGCCCGGATCGGGTCCCCGTCGCGCTGGGCGTCGGCCAGCCGCTTGAGCACGACGACCGCGACCCCCTCGCCCCGCACGTAGCCGTCGGCCTCCTCGCTGAACGGGCGCGACTGGCCGCTGGGGGACAGCAGGCCCGCCCGCAGCAGCGCCTCCTGGTCAAAGCCGTGGCAGAGCACGCTGACCCCGCCCACGATGGCCACGTCGACGTGGCCCGCGGCCAGCGCCCAGGCCGCCTGGACGGCGGCGGTCAGCCCGGACGAGCAGGCGGTGTTGACCTCGGTGCTGCACCCGCGGGCGTCGAAGTAGTAGGAGATCCGGTTGGCCAGGAAGGCGTCCATGGTCCCGGACGCGGTGTACTGGTCAATGGCGCCCAGCCCGTCGCACCGCAGCCGGAAGTCGGCGCCCATCGTGCCCACGTACACGCCGGTTCCCGGGCCCGCCAGCGCGCCCGGGGCGATGCCGGCGTCCTCCAGCGCGTGCCAGGTTTCCTCCAGCAGCAGGCGCTGGCGCGGGTCGGTGTAGGCCGCCTGGCGCGGCGACAGCCCGAAGAACCCGGCGTCGAAGGTGTCGATGCGGTCCAGGAGCGCGGCCCGCGGCGCGTTCGCCGCCAGGCGCTCGGCGTCGAATCCGGGCAGCCGGTCGGCCGGGATGTCACCGATGACATGCTGGCCGGATTCGAGGAGCCGCCACAGCTGGCCGAGGCTGGGAGCGCCGGCTGCCCGGGCCGCCATGCCGACCACCGCGACGGGAACGTCAGTGCCCGGCCCCTCCCGGTCCGGCTGATCTTGCGATCTATCCAGAGTTCCACCCATGAAGCCAAGTCTTGGCCGTTCCGGGACCCTGCGTCGTGAGCCCGGTGCCCTTCCTCGCGCGGCCGTTTCCCGGCCCGGACGGGACCTGCGACTCACGACGGTAGGAACGCCCACTGGCCACGCTTGCCCCATGCGGATAAACGTCACCCAGGACCTGGACCGGTTCATCGCGGCTGCGGGTCCCTGGCTCGTGAAGTCCCCGGTCGCCAACAACGTGCTGCTCACCTCGATCGCGGCGCAGCAGGCGGGGCACGCCAAGGGCACCGCGCCCGCCGTCTACGGCTGGGCCGAGGACAAGGGCTCGGTCCTGGGCGCCGTGCGCTGGCCGCCCCCGCTGCCCGCGACGGTCACCGCGATGCCGCCCGCCGCGGCCGCGGCCCTGGCGGCGGCGCTGGCCGATGAGTCCGCCGCGCTGCCCGGCGTCAACGGCCCGACCGAGGCCGTGTCCGCCTTCGCCGCCCGCTGGCTAGAGCTGACCGGGGCCGCGGCCGGGCCGCGGCGGACGCTCCTGGTGTCGCAGGCGCGCGAGGTCAAGCTGGCCGAGTGGCCCCCCGGCGAGCTGCGCCGGGCGGCCCCGGACGAGGCCCCGGCCCTGGCCGGGTGGATCACCGCGGTCCTGACCGCCGCCGGGCTGCCCTCGCCCGAGGCCGTCGCGCGCCAGCAGGTCACCGAGCAGCTTTCCGGCGGCCGGCTCTACGTGTGGGCCACCGGCGGCCAGCTCGCCGCCGTCATCGGGCACGCCGCCCCGGCCGAGAACGTGGTCCTCGTGCACGGCGGGTACGCCTCGCCCGAGCACCGCGACGCGTGGTACGGGACCGCGGTCATGGCCGCCGTCACCAAGCAGCTACTGGAACAGGGATACGCGTGCATCTCCATCACCGACCGGGCGAATCCGCAGGTCGGGGCCGCGATGCGCGCCGTCGGGTACGAGGCGGCGAGCGAGCTGGCCGACGTCAAGTTCGGCCCGCCCGCCGACCGGTAAGGGCCGTGCTTCCGTCCGGCGATCACCTGTGGGGGCCATGATGACCGAGGCTTCGAACGTGGCGGGCACCGGTCGCGCGGTGCCCGCGGTCAACGGGGTGCCCGCCGTCAACCGGGTGCCCGCGATCAGCGGGCCGCCCGCCGTCGCGGGGGCGCCAGCCGTCAAGGGGCCGCCGGCCGCGCGGGCGCCGCGCGGGCCCTTGTTCCGGATGCCCGGGCACGCCCGCAAGGGCGCGATGACCCTGCACGTGCTGACGTCGGTTGGCTGGTTCGGCATCACGGTCGGCGTCTTGTGCTGCCTCGTGGTCGCCCGCAGCACGTCCGACCCGGCCGCCGCCCGCGCCCTGTACCTGGCGATCGGCAATAGCCCGTGGCTGGCCGTGCCGGCCGGGCTGCTGGGGTCGGCCACCGGCGCGGTCCTCGCGCTCAGCTCCCGCTACGGCCTGCTGCGGCACTGGTGGATCCTGGGCAAGATCGCGATCACGGCCGCCGTCGTGCTGGCCGACGCGGTGGTCACCGGCGCGCTGGCCAACGACGCCATCGCCGGGCGGCTGACCCCCGCCCTGCTGTACGCCTACGCGATCGGGCACGTCCTGCTGCTGCTGGTCGCGACCGTGCTGTCGGTGTACAAGCCGCGCGGCCGCACGCCCTGGAACTAGCCGGAATAATTGCGCCCGCTGATTGCGCAGGCCACGGCCGCATTAGGCGTGCAGTTCACGATGATTTCGCTCATCATCATTTCGTGTCGCGATAGTATCGTAGCGTAATTCGCTTCTCATGACGGCTCCGAGCGGACAGGCAAGGAACGATGAGCGACACACCCACGGATAGTAACGGCCGCCGATCTCAGGTCGCATTGATCACGGGCGCCACAGAAGGCATTGGCTACCACACGGCCCTCGGCCTGGCTGCCCAGGGCTATACGGTCCTAATCACCGGGCGCAATCAGGCCAGAGGCGAGGCCGCCGCCTCCTCGATCTCGGCCGCGGGCGGCGGGCGGGCCTACTTCATCGCGGCCGATCACTCGACCGTCGGCGGCGACCGGCAGGCCGCGGCCGCGGTGGCCGAGCGGCTGGGCTCCCTCGGCCTCGGCGAGTGCCTGGACGTGCTGGTCGACAACGTCGGCGGCATCTTCCCCCAGCGCACGCTCACCCCCGACGGCTATGAGGCGACGCTGGCGCTGAACTTCCTGGCCCCCTACGTGGTCACCAAGTCCCTGCTCCCCCTGCTGGCGGCGGCGCCCCAGCCCCGCATCGTCGTGGTCACCTCCCAGCTCAGCTGGCTCAAGCAGCAGGTCCACGGGGACCTCACGGATAACCTGGACGCCAGCGGGAGCTACGTCGGGATCGAGGCCCACGCGCGGGCCAAGCTCCTGCTCACCGCGTGGGCGCTCGGGCTGCCGCGCGAGCTGGGCAGCACCCGGATCACGGTCACCGCGGTCAACCCGGGCACCGCCTGGACCCGGATGACCCAGGGCCTGACGGTCGAAGTGGTGCCGTCCTGGAAGTACTTCTACCCGCTGGCGCGCTGGTTCCAGAAGCGCGGCGACGCGCAGAAGGCGGCCCAGGTCGTCGTGCGCCTGGCCGCCGCGGCCAACCCGGCCGCCACCAACGGCGAGTTCATCGACATGAAGGGCAAGCCTGGGAAGGTGCCGGACAACCTCATCGACCTGGCCTTCCAGCAAAAGGTGGCCGACCTGGCGGAGCGGCTGGCACAGCAGGCGCCCACCGCGTCCTCGGTGTAGTCCCGCCCTAGCACCGCTGGTCCGGGCGGAGTTCCTCACCGGCCCGGGACGACCGTCTCACGACCGTGGGACTCGCCCAGCGGTTGTCTAGAGGCATGAACAGGTCACTGATCGTCGCGAGGATCCTGCCCGACGCGGAGCGCGAGGTGGCCGCGATCTGGGCGGAGTCCGATAATACGGAGCTCCCCCGGATCGCGGGCGTCACCCACCGGGCGCTATACCGGCTCGGCGACCTTTACGTGCACCTCCTGGAGACCGCCGCGCCCGGCGCCGAGGCGGTCGAGACCGCGCGCGGGCACCAGGAGTTCGCCCGGGTCAGCGCCCGGCTGAGTGATTACATCTCGCCTTACCTGCCAACCTGGAAGTCCCCCCAGGACGCCCAGGCGAGCTGCTTCTACGAGTGGCGGCCGCAGCCGGTCGGCGAACGGTGAGCGCGCCCTGCTCCGCGCCCCGGCCGGACTGGGTCCGCTGCGGCCGCTGCGGCACGCTGCACTACGGCAAGAAGCTGGCCCGCGCGCTCAACGTCTGCCACGAGTGCGGGCACCACCAGCCGATGACCGCGCAGGACCGCATAGCCACCCTCACCGACGAGGGCAGCTTCGCCCCGATGAACGTCAGCGTGGTGGCCACCGACGCCCTCGCCTTCACTGATTCCAAGCCGTACGCAGGGCGGCTGGCCAAGGCCCGCGCCGCCACCGGCCTCGACGACGCGGTCCTGGCCGGGACGGCCCGGATCGGGGGCTGCCCGGTTGCCATCGCGGCCATGGACTTCCGCTTCATGGGCGGGAGCCTGGGCAGCGCGGTCGGCGAGATGATCACCCTGACCGCCGAGACCGCCCTGCACCGCCGCATCCCGTTCATCGTCGTCACCGCCTCGGGCGGGGCGCGGATGCAGGAGGGCGTGCTCGCGCTGCTCCAGATGGCCAAGGTCAGCCAGGCCATCGCCACCCTCAAGGACGCCGGGCTGCTCACCGTCAGCGTGGTCACCGACCCGACCTACGGCGGGGTGGCGGCCTCCTTCGCCACGAACTGCGACGTCGTGGTGATGGAGCAGGGCGCCCGGATGGGCTTCGCCGGCCCGCGGGTCATCGAGCAGACCATCCGGCAAAAGCTCCCGGCCGACTTCCAGACGGCTGACTTCCTGCTCGCGCACGGGCAGGTCGACGCGGTCCAGTCGCGCGCGGCCCTGCCGGGCTGGCTGGCCCGGCTGCTGGCCGCCACCGGCGCGGCCGCCCCCGGGCGGGGCGCGCCCCGCGTCCGGCGCCGCCCCGCCCTGGACGCCACGATCATCACCGACCCGGCGCGGCTGGATGAGGTCGATGCCTGGCAGGTGGTGGGCGCCGCCCGCGGCAGCGGCCGCCCGACCACGCTGGACTACCTGGCCGGCGCGTTCTCGGGGTTCGTCGAGCTGCACGGGGACCGGGCCGGGACCGACTGCCCGTCGGTCGTGGCCGGCTTCGCGCTGCTGGAGGGCGAGCCCGTCGCCGTCATCGGCCAGCAGAAGGGGCACGACACCAAGGAGCTAGTGGCCCGGAACTTCGGCATGCCGCTGCCCAGCGGGTACCGCAAGGCGCTGCGGGTCATGCGGCTGGCCGCGACGCTGGCCATCCCCATCGTCACGATCGTGGACACCCCGGGTGCCTTCCCCGGCCTGGAGGCGGAGGCGGGCGGCCAGGCGGGCGCGATCGCCGACAGCATCCTGGGCATGTTCGGCCTGCGCACCCCGGTGGTCACGGTCGTGACCGGCGAGGGCGGCAGCGGCGGGGCGCTCGCGCTGGCGGTGGCCGACCGGGTGCTGATGCTGGAGCGGTCGACCTACTCGGTCATCAGCCCCGAGGGCTGCTCGGCGATCTTGTGGGGCGACGCCGCGTCGGCCCCGGCCGCCGCCCGGGCGCTGCGCATCACCGCCCGCGAGCTGCTGGGCCTGGGGCTGGTGGACGGCGTCGTGCCCGAGCCGGCCGGGGGCGCCGCGGCCGACCCGCAGGCCATGGTGGCCGGGCTGGGCCAGGCGGTGGCGCGGGTGGTCGCCGAGCTGCGCGGCACCGCGGGCGACGCCCTGGTCCGCCGGCGCCGGGAGCGCTACCGCTCCTTCGGCACCAGCGCGATCATCACCCGCGTCCTGGTTCCCGAAGCGGCGGCGGTCTAGATGGCCCCGCCGGAGCCGGCCGCCCGCAACCCCGAGCTGGCCGAGCTCCAGGAGCACGCCCGCTCGCTGGCCGCCAGCCTCGCCGGGCCGCTGCGCCGGGTGCGGATCGCCGCGGGCGACGCGTCCATCGAGGTGGAGTGGCAGCAGGCCGGGCGCGCGCCCAAGGTGACGCCGTCGGCGACAGCCGCCCCGTCGGTCCCGGCCGAGGCCAGCCCGGCCGAGCCGTCGGCCGACGAGGCCGACGCCGGGCTGCTGGTGACCTCGCCCATGGTCGGCACCTTCTACCGGGCGCAAGAGCCCGGGGCGTCCCCCTTCGTGGAGGTCGGCGAGGCCGTGGCCCCGGGCCAGACCGTCGCCATCATCGAGGCGATGAAGCTCTTCAACCCCATCACCGCCGACCACGCGGGCATCGTGGCGGCGGTCCTCGCGGACAACGGCCAGGCCGTCGAGTTCGGGCAGCCGCTCCTGCGGCTTGTGCCGGCCCTCCCCGATGGCGAGGCCAGGGAGTAAGGACCCTCATGTTCAGCAAGGTGCTTATCGCTAACCGCGGCGAGATCGCGCTGCGGGTGGCCCGGACATGCCGCGAGATGGGCATCGGCTCCGTCGGCGTGTACTCGACGGCCGACCGGGACGCCCGGCTGCAGCGCTACTTCGACGAGCTGGTCCACATCGGCCCGGCCCCGGCCCGGCGCAGTTACCAGAACATCCCGGCGATCATCGAGGCCGCCCTGCAGACCGGGGCCGAGGCCATCCACCCGGGCTACGGCTTCCTGTCGGAGGACCCCGACTTCGCCGAGATCTGCGCCGACGTGGGCCTGGTCTTCATCGGGCCGGAGCTGCGCCACCTGGCGGCGCTGGGCGACAAGTCCACCGCCCGCCGCCTGATGCAGGACGCCGGGCTGCCCCTGCTGCCCGGCAGCGTCGAGCCGGTCGCCAGCGTCGCCCGGGCCACGGCGGTGGCGGCCGAGATCGGCTACCCGGTCATCATCAAGGCCGTCGCGGGCGGCGGGGGCAAGGGCATGGAGGTGGTGACCGAGGCCGACGAGCTGGCGGCCAGCTTCCGGCGGGCGACCGCCGCCGCCCGCTCGGTGTTCGGCGACGAGCGGGTGTACCTGGAGCGCTACCTCGCCCGCGCCCGCCACGTCGAGGTGCAGGTGCTCTTCGACTCCCGCGGCACCGGCATCCACCTGGGCACACGGGACTGCTCGGTCCAGCGCCGGCACCAGAAGCTGCTGGAGGAAGGCCCCGCCCCGGCCCTGTCGCCGGACGTGCTGGCGACGATGGCGAAGGCGGCGGTGGACGCGGCGGGCACCGTCGGCTACACCGGCGTGGGCACGTTCGAGTTCCTGGTGGACGAGGACGAGCGCTTCTACTTCATGGAGATCAACGCCCGGATCCAGGTCGAGCACCCGGTCACCGAGGCCATCACCGGCGTCGACCTGGTCCGCCAGCAGCTCCTGGTCGCGGCGGGCCACCCGCTCAGCCTGGCCCAGGACAGCGTGCTGCCCCACGGGGTCGCGGTCGAGTGCCGCGTCAACGGCGAGGACCCGGACCGGGACTTCGCCCCCTCGGCGGGCGTCCTGGAGACCTTCGACCCGCCCGGCGGCCCGTTCACCCGGGTGGACACGCACGCGGCCACCGGCTACGTGATCGGGCCGCACTACGACTCGCTCATCGCCAAGGTCATCGTGTGGGCGCCGGACCGGGAGCAGGCGCTCAACCGGATGGACCGCGCGCTGGCCGAGTTCGCGATCAGCGGCCGGGGCGTCCGCACGACGATCCCGTTCCTGCGGCGAGTCATCGCCGACCCCGAGTTCCGAAAGGCGGCCCATAGCACCGCGCTGGTCGAACGCGTCCAGGCGACGGCCGCCGCTGCCAGCAGTAAGTAACCGCAACAGCAAGAGAAGGAGTGCGGGCACGTGACCACTCATGCCTCCGCGACCCAGGACGAGCTCCTCAGCATCCTCAGCGCCGCCGCCGGGATACCGGCGTCGCTCGCGGGCGAATCGCCGGACATGTCCCTGGCCGGACTGGGACTGGACTCGCTGGCAACGATGCAGCTCCAGGCAGCCATCAAGGAACGCTTCGACATCCTCATTCCTGACGACTCACTTGAGATGAGCTTCGGCGAGATCACGCGGTACGTGGTCGAGCGGCTCGGGGAAGGCGCCTGACATGGCCGGCCACACTGAACAGAGCATCGTCATCGACGCCCCGTTCCAGCTCGTCTGGGACATGACCAACGACGTGCCGGCCTGGCCCGGGCTGTACTCGGAGTACGCCGCGGCCGAGGTGCTCCAGCGCGAGGGCAACACGGTCACGTTCCGGCTGACCATGCACCCGGACGAGAACGGCACCGTGTGGAGCTGGGTCAGCCAGCGCACCATGGACCAGGCGGCCCGCGAGGTCTTCGCCCACCGGGTGGAGACCGGCCCGTTCGAGTACATGAACATCTACTGGTCCTACGCCGACGACCCCGACGGCGGCACGCGGATGACCTGGATCCAGGACTTCCACATGAAGCCGGCCGCCCCGGTCGACGACGAGCAGATGACCGCCCGGCTCAACCACAACTCGCCCATCCAGATGAAGCTCATCAAGGAGAAGGTGGAGAAGGCGGCCCGGCGGCAGGCGGCCGCCCTGGCCCACTCGGCCCACCAGGTGCGCCGCCCGCTGGTGGTGGCCTGGAACGACATGGCCCCCAACCGCCGCCGGGGAGCGGAGATCCGGGTCGTCCTGGGACCCGCGACCGTCGGCTCGACCTCCGGCTTCATGGGCGTGGCCACGCTCCAGCCGGGCGAGGCCATCGCCGAGCACTACCACCCCTACAGCGAGGAGTTCCTCTACGTCACCGAGGGCACGCTCACCGTCGACCTGGATGGCGAGGCCTTGATCGTGTCGCCCGACGAGGGCCTGCTGGTCTCGGCCGGCACCCGGCACCGGCTCCGCAACACCTCCGGCACGCTGGTGCGGGCCGTGTTCCAGCTCGGGCCGCTGGCCCCGCGGCCCGACCTGGGCCACGTCGACACCGAGACGGCCGAGCAGGCCGCCGCCTTCATGGCCGCCCAGGGCGCCCCGCTCACGGCGAGGACGGCGTGAGCCGCCGCGTCGTGGTCACCGGCGTTGGCGTGGTCGCCCCCGGCGGCGCCACCGCCAAGGACTTCTGGCAGTGCATCACCGAGGGCCGGACCGCGACCCGCCGGATCACCTTGTTCGACCCGGCGCCGTTCCGGTCCCAGGTCGCCGCCGAGTGCGACTTCGACCCGGTTGCGGCCGGCCTGTCGGCCCGCGAGATCCGCCGCAGCGACCGCTACGTCCAGTTCGGCCTGGCCACCGCGGCCGAGGCGCTGGCCGACAGCGGGCTGGAGCTGGCCGGCGGGATCGCGGACCGGACGGGCGTGGCCATGGGCTCGGCCGTCGGCGGCACCACCGCCCTGGAGTCGGAGTACGTGGTGCTGAGCGACGTGGGCCGCGACTGGCTGGTGGACCCGCGCTACGGCGGCCCGTTCCTGTACGAGGCCCTGATCCCGAGCACCCTGGCGGCCGAGATCGCCGCCCGCTACGAGCTGCACGGGCCGGCCCAGGTCGTCTCGACCGGGTGCACGTCGGGCATCGACGCGATCGGCTACGCCTTCCAGCTGGTGCAGGACGGGGAGGCCGACGTGATGATCGCCGGCGCCTCGGACTCGCCGCTGTCCCCGGTGACCAGCGCCTCGTTCGACGCGATCAAGGCGACCACCCCCGACAACGACGACCCGGCCCACGCCTCGCGCCCGTTCGACCGGGACCGCAAGGGCTTCGTGCTCGGCGAGGGCGGGGCGGTGCTGATCTTGGAGGAGCTCAGCCACGCGGTCCGGCGCGGGGCGCGGATCTACTGCGAGGTCGCGGGCTACGCCGCTCGCAGCAACGGCTTCCACATGACCGGCCTGCGCCCCGACGGGATGGAGATGTCGCTGGCCATCGACTCGGCCATGGCCCAGGCCCGGCTCAACCCCGAGCAGGTCTCCTACATCTGCGCCCACGGGTCGGGCACCCGGCAGAACGACCGGCACGAGACGGCCGCGTTCAAGCGGTCCCTCGGCCAGGCCGCTTACCAGGTCCCGGTCAGCTCGATCAAGTCGATGATCGGGCACTCGCTCGGCGCGGTCGGCGCGATCGAGATGGCGGCGTGCGCGCTGGCGGTGGACGGCAACATCGTGCCGCCCACCGCCAACTGGGCCAACCGCGATCCCGAGTGCGACCTGGACTACGTGCCCAACGTCGCCCGCGAGGTGCCGGTGGACGTCGCGCTGTCGGTCGGCAGCGGGTTCGGCGGCTTCCAGTCGGCGATGATCTTCAGCAAGCAAGGCGTGCTGAGCCGGTGAGCGAGCCTGCGAGCGAATCAGGAAGCACTGTGCGCCCGCGAATGCGGCCGACGAGCGCCTGCGAGGAGGTCACATGAGCGCGCGGGCAGTCATCACCGGCGCCGGCGTCATCGCGCCAAGCGGCAAGAGCGCCGACGAGCACTGGGCGACCATCACCGCCGGCGACAGCCAGCTCGCCCCCATCACCTCGTTCGACGCCGCCCGCTACCCGACGCGGATCGCGGGGGAGGTCCGCGACCTCGACATCGCCGCGACCATGGAAGGGCGCCTCATCGTCCAGACCGACCGCTGGACGCAGATGGCGTTCGCCGCCGCCGAGGAGGCGCTGGCCGGGGCCGGCCTGAACCTGGCCGACGCCGACCCGTACCAGGTGTCGGTGGTCATGGCCAGCTCGTCGGGCGGCAACCAGTTCGGGCAGCGCGAGCTGCAGCGGCTGTGGAGCCAGCCCGCCCACACCGTCGGCGCGTACCAGTCGATCGCCTGGTTCTACGCCGCCACCGTGGGCCAGCTGTCCATCCGGCACCAGGCCAAGGGGCCGAGCAACGTGCTGGTGTCCGAGGGCGCGGGCGGGCTCGACAGCCTGGCCCACGCGGCCCGGATGCTGCGCCGCGGGGTGTCGGTCGTGCTGGCCGGGGGCCTGGAGGCGCCCCTGAGCCCGTACGCGCTCGCCTGCCAGGTCGCCAGCCGGATGCTGAGCACCGACGACGACCCGCGCACGGCCTACCGGCCGTTCGACGTCACCGCGTCCGGCTACGTGCCGGGCGAGGGCGGCGCCGTGCTGATCGCCGAGGACCTCGACTACGCCCTGGCCCGCGGCGCGCCCGCGATCGCGGCCGAGATCGGGGGCTGGGGCACCACCCATGACGGGCGCCACGCCAGCGCCGAGCCGGGCCACGAGCAGTACGCCCGGTCGATGCGGATGGCGCTGGACCGGGCGGGCCTGCGGCCGGACGAGGTCGACCTGCTGATCCCCGACGCGATGGGCGTCCCCGGCTACGACCGCAGCGAGGCCCGGGCCATCACCGAGGTCTTCGGGCCGCGCGGCGTCCCGGTGACCAGCCACAAGTCGCTGACCGGGCGGATGTACCAAGGCGGGGCGGCCCTGGACGTGGTCACCGCCCTGCAAGCCATGCGGGAGCAGGTGATCCCCGCGATGACCGGCCTGGACGAGGCGCCGGAGGACTTCGACCTCGACTTCGTCCGCACCGCCCGCGAGACCGCCGTGGCCAACGTGCTGGTCTGCGCCCGCGGCTTCGACGGCTACAACAGCTCCTTGCTGCTCGTGCGACACCAGAACGGGAGAGCGACATGACAGCGCACGACGAGCGCCGGGCCCGGGTGGTCTTCCTCATCCGGGTGCCCGCCGAACGGACGGCGGACTTCCTCGACGCCTACGAGAAGATCCGCTACGAGGTGGCCGAGGGCGTCCCCGGGCACATCGTGGACCAGGTCTGCCAATCGCCGGCCGACCCCGAGCAGTGGCTCATCACCAGCGAGTGGGACTCCCTGGAGCACTTCGAGGCGTGGGAGCGGACCGATGACCACCGCGCGCTGGCCCGGCCGATGCGCGAGTGCATGACCGAGGCGAAGTCCCTCCGGTTCGCCATCCGCGTCCAGACCACGGGAGCGCAGACCACGGGAGCGCAGACCACGGGAGCAAGGCCATGAGCACCACCGCCGGCGTGATCTGCACCGTGCTGCTGGCCGCGGCGGGCTGGCAGCTCGGCACGCTCTGGATCATGAAGCTGTCCATCTTGCCGATGCTGAACTCGCTGCGCTACGACGGCTACGTCGAGGTCTGCCAGCTCATCGACATGCACATCTTCCACCCGATCGCGGTGTGGATGGGCGTGCTGTCGGCCGCCCTCGGGTTCGCCGCCGCGTTCGAGGTGACCGGGGCCGGGCCCGCCACCTTGCTGGTGATCGGGTCGCTGGCCATGATCACCGTCGGCATCACGTCCGAGGGGTTCAACCGGCCGATCTGGCGCCAGATCGAGGTGTGGAGCCCGGACCGGGCCCCCAGCCAGTGGGTCCGCAAGCGCACCCGGTGGCACATCGCCCACCAGGTCCGCACCTACGGGGCGATCGTCGCCTTCGTCAGCTACGGCGCCGCCATCATCGCGCAGGTGGCCTGATGAAGATCGTCGTCTTCGGCCCGACCGGCCTGGTCGGCCGGCAGGTCACCCGCTCGGCGGTGCGCGAGGGCCACGACGTCGTGGCGTTCGCGCACCAGCCCGACCCGATGTCCGGGCCCGGGCTCGCCAACGGCCGGCCCGCGCCCGTGGCGCCGGTCGAGCAGGAGCTCACCGCGGCGCTCGGCTCGCTGAAGAACGTCACCGTGGCACCGGGGGACATCTTCGACCCGCGGACGCTGCACGCCCCGATCGCCGGGGCGGACGCGGTCATCTTCGCGGCTGGCGTGTTCGGCCAGTCCCCGACCCGGATCCGCTCGGCCGGCATGGCCGGGGTGTGCCAGGTGATGCGCGACAGCGGCGTGACCCGCATCGTCGCCGTTTCCCAGGCGGCGGCCTTCATCAGCCCCCGCGCGTCGGCGCTGCGCAAGTACGCGCAGCGCAACTTCGTCCACAAGCTTTACCGCTACCAGTTCCTCGACTTCGAGCGCATGGAGGACGAGCTGGCCTGCGCCCGCGAGCTGGACTGGTCGATCGTCCGGGCCGCGAAGGTCCGGGACTGGCCCGCCAGCGGGAGCTACCAGGTCGTGCCGGACGGCCAGCTGCGGCGGGAGCGGCCAGTGGGCGCGGCCGACCTGGCCGACTACGTCGTCGCCCGCGCCGCCAGCCGCGGCGGGAGCGACATCGTCATCCTCACCGGGCACGGCCGCCCGGCCCCGGCCGGCGGCGCCCGCCCCGGCCGCCCCGACCCGCTCGGCCGCTCCGGCGGCCGGCCGGCCGAGAAGGAAGGACAGCCCCGATGAGCACCGCCCCGATGAGCAGTGCCGCCCCCAGCCGGGGGGACCTGATCGCCGGCTACCGGACCATGCGCACGATCCGCGAGTTCGAGGAGCGCCTGCACAAGGAATTCGCCGCGAACGCCATCCCCGGCGCCGTGCACCTCTACGCCGGGCAGGAGGCCGTCGCGGCGGGCGCGTGCGCCGTCCTGGACGGCGACGACTACATCGCCAGCACCCACCGCGGCCACGGCCACGCCATCGCCAAGGGCTGCGACCTGCGCGCGATGGCGCTGGAGCTGTACGGCAAGGCGGGCGGGCTATGCGGCGGCAAGGGCGGCTCGATGCACATCGCCGACTTCGCCCGGGGCATGCTCGGGGCCAACGGCGTGGCGGCCGGCGGCGTCCCGCTGGCCTGCGGGGCGGCCCTGTCGGCCAAGCACCGCGGCACCCGCCAGGTCGCGGTCGCCTTCGTCGGGGACGGCGGGGCCAACCAGGGCGTGTTCGCCGAGAGCCTCCTGCTCGCGATGGTGTGGCAGCTGCCCTGCGTCTTCGTGGTCGAGGACAACGGCTACGCGCAGGCGACCGGGACCGCGTTCCACCTCGCCGGGCACAAGGTGTCCGAGCGGGCGGCGGCGCTGGGCATGCCGGCCGAGTCGCCCGACGGCTACGACTTCGCCGCCGTCCGCGCCGCCGCGGCCCGGGCGGTGGACCGGGCCCGGTCCGGCGGCGGCCCCACGCTGATCGAGTGCACCGCGCACCGGTTCTTCGGCCACATGGAGGGCTGGGACCAGCAGGGCTACCGCGGGGCAGGCGAGGTCGAGGCGCTCCGCGCGGCCCACGACTGCGTCCGGCAGCTCCGCGACCAGCTCGCGGGCGACGGGCCCAGCTCGGCGGCCGAGCTGGCCGCCATCGACGGCGAGGTCGCGGCCGCGGTCGACGCCGCGTTCGACGGCGTCGCCGCTGCCCCGGACCCCGATCCGGCCCAGCTGCTGGCCGACGTCTACGTCAGTTACTGAGGAGGACGACATGGCCCGGATCATCTCCTACCTGGACGCGCTGTCCGAGGGCCTGCGCCAGGAGCTGGAGGCCGACCCGTCGGTGGTGGTGTTCGGCGAGGACAGCATCGGCGGGACCGGCTGCGACGGCACCCTCGGCCACGCCTGGGGGCCGACCAAGGGGCTCCACGAGAAGTACCCCGCCCAGGTCATCGACGCGCCCATCACCGAGGCGGCCTTCGTCGGG
This sequence comes from Trebonia sp., assembly GCA_036276115.1. GTDB lineage: Bacteria > Actinomycetota > Actinomycetes > Streptosporangiales > Streptosporangiaceae > Trebonia. The sequence goes on along the minus strand of DATBEM010000121.1, from coordinate 15,115 downwards.
GCGGCGGTCGGGGCGGCCGCGACCGGCCTGCGCCCGGTCGCCGACCTGCTGTTCGCCGACTTCGCGGGCGTGTGCTTCGACCAGATCCTCAACCAGGCGGCCAAGCTGCGCTACATGACCGGCGGCAAGGCGTCGGTCCCGCTCGTCCTGCGCGCCCTGTGGGGCACCGGGATGCGGCGCGGGGCGCAGCACTCCCAGGCCCTCTACCCCCTGTTCGCCCACATCCCCGGCCTCAAGGTCGTGGTCCCGTCCTCTCCGGCCGACGCCAAGGGGCTGCTCATCGCGGCGATCAGGGACGATGACCCGGTCATGTTCTTCGAGCACAAGGGGCTGTACTTCAGCCGGGGCGAGGTCCCCGAGGACCCCTACACGGTCCCGCTGGGGAAGGCCGCGATCGTGCGGGAGGGCACCGACTGCACGATCGTCGCGATCGGGCGGATGGTCGGCGAGGCCGTCACCGCCGCCGGGCAACTGGCCGCCCAGGGCATCGAGTGCGAGGTCATCGACCCCCGCACGCTCTCCCCGCTCGATGACGAGGCCATCTACGCCAGCGTCGGCCGCACCGGCCGCCTGGTCGTGGTGGACGAGGCCAACCCCCGCTGCGGCGCGGCCGGGGACATCGCCGCCCTCGTCGCCGCGAACGCCTTCGGCGCGCTGCGCGCCCCGATCCGGATGGTGACCGCGCCGCACGCGCCCACTGCCTTCAGCCCGGTGCTCGAGGACGCCTACGCGCCCACGGCCGCCGACATCGTAGCCGCGGTAAACAGCACACAGAAGGAGCCAGCAGCATGATCGACCACCCGAACGTCACCCTCATGCAAAAGGTCTACGACGCGTTCGGCGTCGGCGACGTGGACACCGCCGGTTCGTACTGGACCCCGGACGCGGTGCACCACTACCCGGGCCGCAACCCGCTGTCGGGCGAGCACCACGGCCTGGCCGACTCGATCGCGTTCGCGAACAAGATGTTCGAGCTGACCGAGGGCAACCTCAAGATGGACGTCCTGGAGATCGGCGCCAGCGACGGCCACGCGTTCGCCCTGCTCTACACCCGCTACGAGCGCAAGGGCCACGTGCTGGAGATGCCGTTCGTCAACGTCGCCCGGATCGAGGGCGGCAAGATCGCCGAGTTCTGGACCTACCCCAACGACGTGTACGCCACCGACGAGTTCTGGAACCGGTGAGTCATGAGCTCCATTCTTGTCATCGGCGGCAGCGTCGCCGGGATCGCCGCGGCGCTGGCCCTGGCCGACGCCGGCCATGAGGTCGAGGTCCTCGAGCGGTCGGCCGACGCGCTGCCCGAGACGATCGACGCCGCCGCGAGCTGGCAGCGCCCGACGGTGCCGCAGGGCGTGCACTCCCACGCGTTCGCCTCGCTCGGCTGCAACCTGCTGCGCGACCGGGCCCCGGACGTGTACGAGGCCCTGCTGGCCGCGGGCGCGGGCGAGATCAACCTGGCCGACTACCCGCCGCCGATGCTGCGGGACTTCACCCGCCAGCCGGGCGACGACAACCTCCGCATGGTGATCACCCGCCGCTCGACCTTCGAGTTCATCCTGCGCGAGCGCGCGCTGGCCCGGCCCGGGGTCACGCTGACCCGCGGGGCCACCGTCCGCGGGCTGGTGACCGACCCGGCCGACCCCGCCCGGGTCACCGGCGTGCGGCTCGCCGACGGCGCGGTCAAGACCGCCGACGCGGTCGTCGACGCCACCGGGCGGCGCACCGCGGCCGACTCCTGGCTCGCCGCCGCCGGGCTGCCGGTGCCCGTCACCACCAGCGAGAACTGCAAGATCGTGTACTACACGCGCTACTACCGGCAGCTCACCCCGACCCCGCCCGGGCCGCTCAACCGCGGCTTCGGGTCCGGTGGCCTGTGGGACTCCTACACGGCGGTGCTGTTCCTCGGCGATAACCGGACGTTCTCGATCTCGGTCGGCGTCCTGCCCGAGGACGGCGAGCTGAAGGAGCTGCGGCACGAGGCCGCGTTCGAGGCCGTCATCCGGGCCACGCCGCTGCTGGCGGGCTGGGTCGCGCCGGGCAACTCCGAGCCGATCTCGCCCGTCTACGCGATGGGCAGCCTGGACAACTCGATCCGCACCCCCGCCCCGGGCCAGCCGGTGCCCGGCGGCTTCTTCCCCATCGGGGACGCGATCTGCACCACCAACCCGTCCTACGGCCGCGGCGTGTCCGTCGCCCTGCGGGAGGCGTTCGAGCTGGCCGACCTGCTCAGCAAGGGCACCGAGCCGCAGCAGGCGACGCGGTGGGCGCAGCTCACCGCCGACCTGGTGCGCCCGTGGCTGGAGGAGGCCATCGCCAACGACCGCGACCGGGCGACGCTGTGGGAGGCCACCCTCGCGGGCCGGCCGCTCGGCCGCCCGCCGGCCGGGGTGATCTCGTTCGGCCTCGCGGTGGCCGCGTCCACCCAGGACGAGGTGATCTGGCGGCGCATCGCGAACGTGATGATGATGCTGGCCGAGCCGCCGGCGCTGTACGCCGACCGGGAGATCGGCATGCGCATCGGGAAGGTGCTGTCGTCCGGGCCGCCGCCCCGGCTCCCCGGGGCCTCGCGGGCTGACCTGGTCAGCGCGATCAGCGGCGCCCTCGCGGCCGAGCCGGCCAGGTAACCAGCAATGCGGCTGGCCGTCTTCGGCGCGACCGGCGGGACCGGGGCCCGGCTCACCCGCCAGGCCCTGGAGCGGGGCCACGAGGTGGCCGTGCTGGCGCGGCGCCCGCAGGCACTGGGGATCGACCACCCGCGGCTGCGCGTCGTCGCGGGGGACGTGACCGTGCCGGGCGCCGCCGCCCCGGTGGTGGCGGGCGCGGACGCGGTCGTGTCCGCGCTCGGCATCGGCCTGCACCGCTACGCCACCACCGTCTACTCGGCCGGGGTGGCCAACATCCTGGCCGCGATGGCGGCCGGCGGCCCCGGGCGGATCCTGGTGGTCTCCACCAGCTCGCTGTCGCTGCCGGGGCGCGAGCGACTGGCCGAGTGGCTGCTCGCCCGCCTGGTCCTGCATCCCCTGCTGCGCAAGCCGTACGCCGACATGCGGGTGATGGAGGACGAGCTGGGCACGTCGGACGCGGCCTGGACCATCGTCCGGGCCGCCCGGCTGACCAACGGCCCGCCCACCGGCACCTGGCGCGTGGCGGAAAGCGGGAAGCTGCCCGGCTGCTGGTCGATCTCCCGGGCCGACCTGGCGAGCTACCTGCTCGATCACGTGGCCGACCCCAGCCTGGCCCGCACCACGGTCGACATCGCCTACTAGGCCGCGGTCGGCGGCCCGGCCAGCGAGCGGCCCCGGTCCTCCCGCAGGAGGACCGGGGCCGCTCGCGCATGCCCGGCGGGGAGGGCCGTCACACCCGGCGCACGGCGGCCAGGAACATCGTCAGGGCGTAGATGAGGATCGCCACCCCGGCCATGATCGCCATGAGCATGGACGAGCCGGCCGACGGGTCGTTCACGAAGTTCGAGCCGGCGATGCCCGCGACGATCACCGCCACCAGGCCCAGGAAGGTCACGCCGACCAGGGCGGAGCTGCGGACCGTGCTCGCCCGCCAGATCGCGGTGAGGGCCGAGGCGAGCAGGATGATCCCGACGATGACGTGGATCGTGAGCCCGGCCGGGCCGTTGGTGAGGGCGCGGCCGAAGGCGGTGGCGGTGCCGGACCCGATGTCGGCCCGTGGCAGGCGGGTGTAGAAGTTCACGTACATGCCCAGGCCGTACTCGATGAGCAGGATCACGATCGTGGCGAAGCACGTCGTCATCAGGCCCCGGACCTGCGCGGCGGCGACGGCCCCGCGCCTGCTGCGGCTGACGACGCTCATAGCATGATCTTCCCGCCCGCGATGTCCAGCGTGGACCCGGTGATCCAGGACGACACGTCCGACGCCAGGAACAGCGTGGCCGCGGCGACGTCGGCGGGCTGCCCCAGCCGGCCCAGCGGGAAGCTCCGCCCGACCGCCGCCCGCTGCTCCTCGCTCATCCAGGTGCGCATCCGGTCGTTCTCGACCGCCGAGGGCGAGACGCAGTTGGCCCGGATGCCGCGGTCGGCGAACTCGCCCGCGATGTGCCGGGTGAACGCGATCACCCCGGCCTTGGCGGCCGCGTAGGCGGCGGCGGACTTGGCCGCCTGGCGCGCGGCGGCGGACGCCATGGTGATGATCACCCCGCCCCGGCGCTCGGCCATCGACGGGAGGAACGCCCGCACGGTGAGGAAGGACGAGGTCAGGTCGTCCTCGACGATCTCCCGCCAGTGCTCGGCGGTCTCCGTCTCGGTCGGCACCGGCATGCCGTTCCCGCCCGCGAACGCGGCCAGGATGTCCACCGGGCCCAGCTGCTCGCGGGCGGTGGCCGCGACGCGGTCGGCCTCGCCCGCCACGGTGAGGTCGGCGGCGATCCACACCGCCCGGCCGCCCTGGCCCTCGATCGACTCGGTCACGGTGGTGAGCGCCTTCTCGTCGCGGCCCACCACGGCCACGGCGACCCGGTTCGCGGCCAGGGCCGCGGCGGTCGACGCGCCGATGCCGCGCGACCCGCCCGTGACCACCGCTACCTTGCCCGCCAGGTCCGGGTAGATCACCGGCTCCGACGGGGCGGAACGTCCAGTCTGCTGAATATTTTGCTCGGTCACGCCATCAACCCTAGTAACCTAAGGGTTAGATGTCAAAGCCTTCAACGTCGTAGGATGTGATACGCTTGGGGCGTGGGTCCACATCAAGCCTCGGTCCCCGTCGGGCTGCACCTCGCCCGCGTGGCCCGGGTCGTCAACCGAGCCTTCGATGATGCCCTCGCCGAGGCCGGGGGCTCCCTGCCCGTGTGGCTGGTGCTGCTCAACCTCAAGATCAACCCGCGCGCCAGCCAGCGGGAGCTGGCCGACGCCGTCGGCGTGCGGGAGGCCACGCTCACCCACCACCTCAACGCCATGGAGAGCAGCGGGCTGCTCGCCCGGCGGCGGGACCCGGGCAACCGGCGGATCCACATCGTCGACCTCAGCGAGGACGGCAACGCGCTGTTCCTGCGGCTGCGCGACGCCGCCCTCAGCTTCGACCGCCGCCTGCGCGAGGGGCTGCCCGAGGCCGACCTCGACTGGCTGGGCCGCCAGCTCGACCGCCTGGCGGCCAACGTCGGCCGCCCGGCCCCGAGCGGCAGCAACGCCAGCGGCAGCAACGCCAGCGGGCCCGCCGCGGGCCGCCCGGCCCCGGCGCCCGCGCCGCCGCTGAATCCCTAGACCACTGACAGGAGCATCATCGTGGCATCAACCCAGGCCCCGCCCCCGGGCGGCCCGCCCGGCGGCCCGCCGCTCGGCCGCCGCATCCCGCGGCCGGTATGGCAGGTCATCAACGGCTTCATGCGCACCGCCCTCAGCCTCCCGTTCCCGACGCCCATCGGCCAGCGGCTGATGCTGGTCAGCCTGACCGGCCGCAAGACCGGGCGCCACTACCGCCAGCCGGTCAGCTACGTCCGCCACGGCGACGCGCTGCTCACCCCGGGCGGGGGCAAGTGGAAGCTGAACCTGCGGCCCGGCCAGCCCACCCGCCTGCACGTGAACGGGCGTGACGTGACCGCCTACCCCGAGCTCGTCAGCGACCCGCAGACCGCCGGCGACCTCTACGCGGCCATGGCCGCGGCCAACCCCACCGTCACCCGCTTCTCCGGCATGCAGATCGGGCCCGACGGCCGGCCCGACCCCCAGCGCCTCGCGGGCGCCCTCAAGTACGGGTTCGTGATCGTCCGCTGGCACCTGAGCAAGCCCGGGGCGTGACCCGCCAGCGGCACCCCGGCAAGACGACGTAGCAGCTAACGACCGGAAGGAGAACATCATGGCCTCAGTTGACGACGTGATCAGCGCCTGGGCCCAGGCCGAGCTGGCGGGGGACACCGCCAGCCTTGACTCGCTCCTGCACCCGCAGTTCCTGTCCGTCGGGCCCTTCGGCTTCATCCTCGACCGGGAGCAGTGGAAGGCCCGCTTCGGCGGCGGCCTGAGCTACCGTGGCTTCTCCTTCGAGGCCGGCCCGCCCGCCCGCGCGTTCGGCGGCACCCAGATCGTGATCGGGACCCAGAAGCAGGAAGGCGAGTTCCAGGGCCGCCCGGTGGAGGGCGCCCTGCGGGTCACCCTCGTGCTCGCGCAGGACCCGGACTGGCAGATCGTGTCCATGCACATCAGCCTGGGCAACCCGCCCGTCCCGCCCGGCGGTCCCGGCGCCCCGGGCGCCCGCTAGGCCGGCCCGCCCTCGTTGCCAGCCCCCGGCCGGGCCGCGCGCCCCGGCCGGGGGCTACTGGCGTCCGGGAGCCATTCGCAGGTCAGGCGGGTGGCGTTAAATCCCGGCCGCGCCTTTCCCCAGGTGACGGTATTCGTTGCATTCATCGCGCCAAAGACCGCGCATTTCACAAGATCCACCAAAAGGTATTGACCTTTGTTGGAGTCGGCGAAACAGTGTGGGCAACGGCGCGAAGGAGGGCATTGATGCCACGGACCTGGTTCGGCTCGCTCAGGAATCGCCGGGCGGGGGTGACGGCCGGGAAGCTGGCGATCGCCGCCTGCGCCCTCGGCCTCGTCACCAGCGTCCCGGTCGCCCACGCGGCCCCGCGGGCGGCCGTGGCGGCGCCGCCGGCGTGCCCCGTGCCCGGGTCGACGGCCGCGCCGCTCTACCTCATCACGACCTACTCCTTCGCCGAGCGGGCGGCCGACCTGGTGTCCTGCATGACGCTGAGCGAGAAGGTCGGGCAGCTGGCGACCAACAACGCGCCGGCGATCGCGCGGCTCGGGGTGCAGCAGTACACGTACTGGAGCGAGGGCCAGCACGGCGTCAACCGGCTCGGCGCGGACACGGCGGCCGGCGGCCAGGGTGACCTCGACGCGCAGGCGACCAGCTTCCCGGTGAACTTCGCCTCGACCATGTCGTGGGACCCGGCCCTGGTCGACCAGGAGACGAGCGCGATCTCCGACGAGGCGCGCGGGTTCCTCGACAAGTCGCTGTTCGGCAGCGGGGAGAACAACCTCGGCCCCTCCGCGAGCGACTACGGCAGCCTCACGTACTGGGCGCCAACGGTGAACATGGACCGCGACCCGCGCTGGGGCCGGACTGACGAGGCGTTCGGCGAGGATCCCTACCTCGCGGGCCAGATGGCCGGCGCCTTCGTGGACGGCTACCAGGGGCAGACGCTCAGCGGCACCCCGCAGACGCCGTACCTGAAGGTCGCGGCCACCGCCAAGCACTTCGCGCTGAACAACGAGGAGGCCGACCGCACCTCCGGCAGCTCCGACACCACCGACGCCAACATCCGCGATTACTACACCCGGCAATTCCAGTCCCTGGTGGAGAACTCGCACGTGGCCGGGATCATGACGTCCTACAACGCGATCAACGGCACCCCCTCGCCGGCCGACACGTACACCACCAACGAGCTCCTGCAGCGCACCTACGGCTTCGACGGGTACACCACCTCTGACTGCGACGCGGTGGCGACCGCGTTCCAGGAGCCGCCGGGCGGGCACGCGTGGGCGGCCCCCGGCTGGACCTCGTCGCAGGCGGGCGGCCAGGTCATCTGGACCAACGACGCCACCGGGGCGACGATCCCGGCCGCCGCCGGGGCCGAGGCGTACTCGCTGCGGGCGGGGACCCAGCTCGACTGCACCGGCGACGAGGCGACGGTGACGAACATCCAGGACGCGATCAGCGCCGGCCTGCTGTCGGCCGGCGTCCTCGACAGCGACCTCACCCAGCTGTTCACGATGCGCTTCGAGACCGGCGAGTTCGACCCGCCCGGCCAGGTCGCCTACACCCAGATCACCAAGAGCGCGATCCAGAGCCCGGCCCACCAGGCACTGGCCGAGGAGGTCGCGGCCAACGACCTGGTCCTGCTCAAGAACGGCAACGTCGCCGGCACCGCGAAGCCGCTGCTGCCAGCCAGCCCGGCCGCCCTCGCCAGCGTGGTGATCGTCGGCAACCTGGCGAGCGCCGTCACCCTCGGCGACTACTCCGGCGACCCCTCGCTCCAGGTCAGCGCCGTGCAGGGCATCACCTCGGCCGTCACGGCGGCCAACCCGGACGCGACCGTCACCTACGACTCGTGCGGGACCTCCACCACCGCCACCGTCCCCGCCAGCTGCCCGGCCGCCACCCTGGCCGCCATCAAGTCGGCCAGCCTGGTGATCGTCGTCGTCGGGACGGACACGAACGTGTCCACCGAGGGCCACGACCGTGACAGCCTGGCCATGCCGGGCAACTACGACTCGCTGATCAGCGCGGTCCACTCGGCCGGCAACCCCCGGACGGCGCTGGTGATCCAGTCGGCCGGCCCGGTTGACCTCAGCGACGTCCAGGGCGACTTCCCGTCCATCGTCTTCAGCGGCTATAACGGCGAGAGCCAGGGCACCGCGCTGGCGCAGGTCCTGTTCGGCCAGCAGGACCCGGCCGGGCACCTGGACTTCACCTGGTACGCCAGCGACGCCCAGCTGCCGCCGATCGCGAACTACGGCCTCACCCCGTCCCAGACCGGCGGGCTCGGCCGCACCTACATGTACGACACCACCACCCCGACCTACCCGTTCGGGTACGGGCTGTCGTACGCCTCGTTCCGGTACTCCCACGTGAAGGTGGGGCCGAAGCCAGTCTCCGCCAACCAGGCGGTGACGGTCAGCTTCGACGTCACCAACACCGGCCACACGGCCGGCGCGACCGTCGCCCAGCTCTACGCCTCGCCCCAGTTCACCGTGGCCGGCGTCGAGCTGCCCAAGGACCAGCTGGCCGGCTTCCAGCGGACCTCGGTCCTGCAACCGGGCGCGACCCAGCACGTCTCGCTGGCGGTCAAGGTCGCGAGCCTCAGCGAGTGGGACGAGCAGTCACTCAGGCAGGTCGTCGACGATGGCCGCTGGGCGTTCAACGTCGGCCCGGACTCGGCCACCGTGGCCGGCTCGGGGACGGTCACCGTCCGCGGGGCGATCACCCCGGCCGTCCAGTCCGTGACCGTCCAGCCGGACCAGGTCACCTACCAGGCCGGGCAGACGCTGGACCTCACCGGCACAAACCCGTGGATCGCGCCCGACACCGACTCCGCCCTGGAGCAGCCGCACGCGCCCGCGACTGGCATCGTCGAGGCGGTCAACAACGACGAGTCGTACCTGAACCTGGCCACGGCGCACGTCCGGTACGCCAGCAGCGACCCGTCGGTCGCCAGCGTGAGCGCCCGCGGCCTGGTCCGGGCGGTCCGGGACGGCGTCGCGACGATCAGCGTCACGGTTGGCGGCGTCACCGGGACCACCGTCCTCGTCGTCCAGGGCACGCTGGCGAACGTGACCCCGGCCGTCGCCCCGGCGGGCCAGCCGGCCACGGTGAGCGCCACGTTCACCAACGGCGGCCGCGCCGCCGTCACCGGCGTCACCCTGTCGGCCACGGTGCCCGCCGGCTGGACGGCCACCGCGACCGGCCCGGTCGCCTTCCCCCGGGTCGCGGCCGGCGCCAAGGCCACCGCCACCTGGCAGGTGACCCCGCCTGCGGGGGCGCCCCCGCAGGCCTACCCGGTCACGTTCGGCGCCACCTCCAGCGAGGGGACTTACCTCAGCCTCGGGCAGACCAACGTGCCCTACCCGTCGGTCGCGGCCGCCTACGACAACACCGGCATCAGCGACGACAACGCCCCGGCGGCGGGCGCGTTCGACGGCGGCGGGCTGAACTTCTCCGCCCAGGCGCTGGCGGCCGACGGCTTCGCCGCGGGCCAGCCCGCGACGGCGAGCGGGACCACCTTCACCTGGCCGGGGGCGAACGTGCCGGACAGCATCGTCTGCGGCGGCCAGGCCGTCCCGGTCAGCGGCTCGGGCACCACGCTGGCCTTCCTCGGCGCGTCCAACAACGGCACCGGCTCGGGGACCGGCACGATCGTCTACACCGACGGCACCACCGCCTCGTTCGCGCTCGGGTTCGCCGACTGGTGGTCCGGCAGCGCCATCGCCGGGACCACGATCGCGGCCAGCACCCCCTACCTCAACAACGGGGCCGACAGCTCCCAGCAGGCCCAGACCGTCCACGTCTACTACGGACGCGTCCCCCTCGACCCGGCCAAGACCGTCGCCGACGTGGTCTTGCCCAACGTCACCGCGGGCGGCCAGGTCGCCCAGGTCACGGCCCTGCACGTGTTCGCGATCGGCATCAGCGGCTAGCCGGCCCGGTATTAACTCCATGTTAACGGCCGGGCACCTTGACGGTCTTTGGCGCTTTTCGTACAAGGAAGTCATATCCCGTTCTCAGATGTGGTCCTGCCCATTGGCGCAAGGAGCCGACGTTGCCTCCAGTCTCCGCTCGAAAGCGTTCCGCGAAAAGGCGGAATGCGCTGTTCTCCCTGGTCGCCGCGGTTGCGGCGGTGGTGCTGGCCGCCACCGCCGGCCCTGCCAGCGCGCAGACCGCGACCTCCGACACCTCGCCCGTCAACTTGTCCAACGCCATTAACATGGCTAACGGGACGGCGGCGTCGAAGGCGATCGTGACCTCCGGCGACGCCCGCTTCGAGGTGCTCACGCCCGAGGTGATCCGGATGGAGTACTCCCCGAGCGGCAGCTTCCTCAACGACCCGACCTTCGACATCCTCGACCGCAACTTCACCGTTCCCGCCTACACCAGCAGCGTGTCGGGCGGCTGGCTGACGATCACCACCAGCGCGGTGACCTTGCGGTACCAGGTGGGCTCGGGCCCCTTCGGCGCCGTCAACACCCAGGTCCAGCTGCTCGGCGCCCTCCCGCCCGGCGCCTCGGCCAGCGTGGCCCCCGGCTGGCAGTGGGAGTGCACCTTCGGGCAGGCCTGCCAGGCGGGCGCGGCCGCGCTCAGCGGCGGGGCGACGATCGCCAATGACCACCAGAACTACCTCAGCCCGCCCGGGTTCGTCGCCGGGCTGACCGCCAGCGGGGCCGACGCGACCTGGTCGGTGCTGGGCGCCCCGGCCGGGAGCGCGAGCGTGACCATCCGCTACTCCAACTACGCAGGCGCCGCCGGCGGCCCCGCCCCGCGGACCGAGGCCCTGGTCGTCAACGGCACCACGACCACCGTGACGCTGCCCGCGACCGCCAGCTGGGACGCGTGGTCGACCGTGACCGTCCCGGTCACCCTGGCGGCCGGCACCAACTCGGTCGCGCTCGACTGCCAGGCCAGCGACAGCTGCAACGTCAATGTCGACGACGTGGCGGTCACCGCCCCCGGCGCGACCGCCGCCCCGTTCCTCCCGGCCCGGCCACTGGGCGGCTACATCCGCTCCTACGACTCGGCAGGAGGCTCGTACTCGGCCGCGCCCGCCTGCGCGAGCGGGCAGTCCGGCGCCACCTGCACCGCCGCGATCCCGCAGCTGGCGGCGGGCCTGCTGGACGAGTCCGGCTGGTACCTGCTCGATGACACCAAGAGCGCGGTGTGGACCTCCAGCGGCTGGATCGCCGGCCGCCCGGCCGGGGACGCGCAGGACGGCTACCTGTTCGGCTACGGCCAGAACTACGCGGGCGCCCTGGCCGACCTGGCCAAGCTGACCGGCCCGGCCCCGCTGCTGCCCGAGTCGGCCTTCGGCAACTGGTTCTCCCAGTACTACCCGTACTCGCTGGCGGACTACGAGGGCAGCGTGCTGCCGGCGTTCGCGGCCAACGGGGTCTCCCTTGATGACCTGTCGGCCGACACCGACTGGAAGAGCCCGAGCACCTGGGACGGGTGGGAGTGGAACCCGTCGCTGTTCCCCGACCCGACCGCGTTCGAGACCTGGGCCAAGGCGCAGGGCCTGTCGGTCGCCCTCAACGTCCACGCCTCGATCCCCAACAACGACGCGCTGTACTCCCAGGCCCAGGACATCGCGGGCGGCACGCTGAGCGACAACGGCAGCGAGGCGACCTGGGACTGGAGCAACGTCGCCCAGGCCGAGTCCTACTTCGCCACCGCCGACCCGACCCAGAACGCGGTCGCCGACACCTGGCTCGACTGGTGCTGCGACGCCAGCACCGTCTCGCTGCCCGGCGTGACCCCCGACGCGTGGATCAACTACCTGATCGCCCAGCAGATGGTGAACGACGGGGAGCGCGGCTTCGACCTGTCCCGCATCGGCGCGTCCTACCAGAACTCGCAGGCCGGGTCGTACCCCTCGGGCCCCTGGGCCGATCACCGGTCGGCGATCGACTTCACCGGCGACACCCAGGGGACGTGGAACACCCTGGCCTCGCAGGCGCAGCTGGCGCAGGACGCGGGCAGCATCGGCGAGCCCTACGTCAGCGACGACATCGGCAGCTTCCTCGGCAACTCCGCCGGGAACGGGAACGACCCCGACGACCTGTACCTGCGCTGGCTCCAGCTCGGCACCTTCCAGCCGGTCATGCGCGAGCACTCCAACTCCGGCCAGAACCCCCGCCTGCCGTGGGACTACGACGCCGCCACGCAGGCCGTCGGCGACCAGTTCCTGCAGCTGCGCGAGGAACTAGTGCCCTACCTGTACACGCTGGCCAGCCAGTCCCACGCGACCGGCCTGCCGATGACCCAGGCGCTGTACCTGGACTACCCGTCCCAGGCCGCCGCCTACGCCAACCCGGGGGAGTACCTGCTCGGCCCGAACGTGCTGGTCGACCCGGTCACCACCCCCGGCGCGAGCGTCGCCACCCAGGTCTGGTTCCCGCCCGGCACCTGGCAGGACTACTTCACCGGGGCCACGTTCACCGGCCCCGCCACCGCCACCGTCAACGTGCCGACCAGCCGCATGCCGGTCTTCGTGAAGGCGGGCGGGATCATCCCCCTGCAGCCCGCCTCGGGCAGCGCCGACAGTGCGGGCGCCGCCCCGGTCACCCTCCAGGTCCACGCGGGCGCCAGCGGCTCGTTCTCCTTGTACGACGACGCGGGCACCGGCCTGGGCTACCAGTCCGGGCAGTCCACCCAGACGCCGGTCACCTACACCGAGAACGCGTCCGCGGGCACCGCGACGGTCACCATCGGGGCCGCCGCCGGCTCCTACCCCGGCGAGCCGGCCAGCCGCAGCTACACCGTGCAGCTGGTCGATGAGTCCAAGCCCGCCTCGGTCTCGGTCAACGGCCAGGTCCTGGCCGCCTCGGCCTGGAGCTACGACACCGCCGCGCACGCGGTCACGGTGCCGGTCGGCGCGGTCCCCGTCGGGTCCAGCGCGACCGTCACCGCCACCGGCGGGGCCGCGGTAACGCTCGCGGAGCCGTCCGCGCCGGTCGTCACGTTCGCCTCCCCGGCCGCGGCCAGGGCAGGCCAGCAGGTCACGGTCACCGGCAGCGGCTTCGGGGCCAGCCAGGGCAGCAGCTACGTGACGTTCAGCGACAACGGCACCAACTGGGGCGCGCCCGGGGACTCGGCCAGCTTCACCGTGAGCAGCTGGAGCGACAGCGCCATCACGTTCACCGTCCCGATGCCGTCCGGCACCGGCGGCCAGTGGGCGGTGACCCCCGGCAGCACCGCCACCGCCACCGTCACCAGCGGCGGCGGCACGTCGAACGCGGCGAAGGTCGCGATCACCGCCGCCCCGGCGCCCGGCCGGGTCACCGGCTACCAGGGCCTGTGCCTGGACGACGCGAACGCCTCGACCGCCAACTACAACCCCATCCAGGTCTACACCTGCAACGGCACGAGCGCCCAGCAGTGGACCATCGGGTCCGGCAACACCCTGCAGGTGCTGGGCAAGTGCCTGGACGTCAACGGCGGCAACACCGCCAACGGCACCGTGGTGAACCTGTTCGACTGCAACGGGACCGGCGCGCAGGCCTGGGTCCCGCAGCCCGGCGGCGACCTGGCCAACCCGCAGTCCGGCAAGTGCCTGGACGACAGCGGGTCGGGCGGCTCCGGCACCCAGGCCATCATCTACGACTGCAACGGCGCGGCCAACCAGCGCTGGGCCCTCCCCTAGGGGGCCCGGGCGCGCGCCGCCGGGCCGGGCACCGCCGTCGCCGTCAGGCGGTCGCGGCGGTGCCCCGCCGGGGGAACGGCTCGGTGGAGAAGATCACCTCGGCGGCCCCTCGAAGTAGGCGGCGATCCGCAGCGCGAGGTGCAGGCCCGGGCGGCACTCGCCGCGCTTCGTATACGTCATGCGGCAGGCCCCGGGCCCCCGGATCCCCGGCGGGCGGCCCGCCGGCGGTACTCCAGGCGGCATGGGGAGCGGACCCCCTTGAACGCCGGCGTCGGCACCACCCGCGGACGGTCCGCGAGCGTGAGGTCAAAGTGCTCTAGCAGGCGGGTGACCGCGATGTGGGCGAGCAGCCCGGCGAAGTGCTCGCCCAGGCAGCGGTGCGCGCCGCCGCCGAACCCGTGCAGGTGGGCGGCGAGCCCGGGGTCGGCCAGGAACCGGCCGGGAACATAGCGGCCGGGCTCATCGAACAGCGCCGGCAGCCGGTGGCTGACGGCCGGGGCGACGAAGACGTCCGCCCCGGCCGGAATGGCGAAGCCGCCGGCCTCCAGTGGCCGCATCGCCCGCCGGAGCATGACCGGCGCGACCGGGTGCAGCCGGGCGGTCTCGCGCAGGGCCGCGCCCAAGACGGCCATGCGGTGGATCGTGGCCAGGTCCAGCGGCTCGCCCGGCCGCAGGTGATCACGCTGCTCGGCCCGGACCCGGGCCAGCTCGGCCGGGTGCTGGAGCAGGTCCACCACCGCCCATGACAGGTGGCCGGTGGTGCTGTCGTGCCCGGCGAACGCCACCCCGAGGGCCAGCTGCACCACCCACGACCGCTGGGCCGGCGACCCGTCGAGGGCTCGCGCGGCCAGCAGCCCCTGCAGGAAGTCGGGCGGGTCCGCGGGCCGGCCGGCCCGGGACTCGATGACCGCGACCACGGCCGCCCGCAGCCGGTCGCGCGCCCGGCGAGCGCGCACCAGGTGCGGTGCGGGCACCCAGGACGGCGTGACCGGGTCCAGTCCCCGCATCAGGTCACGGAAGTCGTCCGCTGCCCGGGGCGGCATGTGCCGGGCGAACTCAGCCCCGAGGAACGACTCCATGATCACCCCGAGCACCAGGTCGTTCATCTCCTGCGGCAGGTCGAACGTGCCACTGTCCCCGAGCCGGGTGACCAGCGCGGCGCAGTGCCGCTCCATGACCTCGAAGTAGGACGCCATGATCCGGCCGCGGAACAGCGGGAGCATGACCTCCCGCTGGTGCAGG
>DATBEM010000120.1:0-10712 GCA_036276115.1 Trebonia sp. | reverse complement strand
GGCCGGTAAAGGCCGGGTTAGGGTTGATGAGGGTGACGTGCATCCCCTGCCCGACCGCCCACTTGACCGCGTTCGCCGTCGTGGTCAGCAAGTCATCGCCCCACGTGTTGAACAAGCTGGCGTCCGACGGGAGGATCGGGGGGCAGCCCAGCGCGCTGGTGTCCCCGTCGTACAGGTTGGGGTAGCCGAGGACGATGATCTTGGCGCTCGGGGCGTCGGCCGCGATCGTCTTGAACACCTGCTGCAGGTGCGGCTGGAGGTCCGCGAGGATCTTGGGCTCGTACTGGTTGATCGGCTCCGGGTCCCCGCTGAAGGTGTAGCCGCCTGAGCAGCTCGGGGTGAGGGGGTTGGGATCGAACTGGTTGACCCCGCAGGCGGTGAGCACCGGGATGAAGCGGGCGTCATCGCCGCCGGTGGTCATGGTGACGAGGTTGGTGAGGCTGTTGATGTCGCCCGTGTCCGCCTGCGGCAGCTCGTCGTAGCCGAAGTTGACGGTGGTCCAGGCGGGGACGTTGGCGTCCGGGGCCTGGCTCACCAGGCCGTAGGAAGCGTCGGCCGCGTCTACCGAGGTCTCGGTGATCTGGGTGGTGAACTGGCCGCTGCAGGCGAGGAAGTCGAACTCGTCGCCCGAGCCGGCGGTGGCGGCCTTCGCCATGACCGTGGTGGTGGTCCCGGGCACGTCGACCAGGTCGGGGTAGGCCTGGGCCTGCGAGCGGTTGCAGTTGCTGTTCAGGCCGCCGGTGTGGGTGTAGGCGCTATCGGGCTGGTAGGGGGTCAGGCCCTGCCCGGAGGAGTAGGAGTCACCCAGGGCCACGTAGCGGTAGGCCGGCGGGCTGCTCGGGATGTAGGCGAGGCCGTTCCAGGCCACGTCCTGCCCCAGCCCCTTGAACGTCACGTTGCTGAGGGAGACGCTCGCCCCGGCGGACAGGTTGAAGGTGCCCAGGTCAACCCAGGCGTTCGCCTGCTGGGCCTGGTTGACGACGCGGTACTGCGCGGGCTGGCCGCCGCCGGGGCTGATCTTGTACGCCGTCTCGGGGTCCCACGACCCGTAGCTCGGCAGGTGGACGCGGATGTCGGTCCAGCCGGTGGACGACGACGGGGCGGGCCAGGTCCCGGTGATCGCCCGGCTGGCCACGCTGGGGGCCGGGGTGATGCCGGGCGGGTTCCCAGGGGCGCCGGGGACGTTGTTGATGATCGAGTAGCTGAACCAGAAGTGGCCGCCGAGCCCGGCCCCGATCTGGTCGAAGAAGATCTTCGACGGGTAGGTCGTCACCCCGCCCGTCGTGCTCGACCCGAACTGCCAGGTCATGGGGCCGGCCTCGGTAAAGTTCTGCCCCGGGCAGCCCAGGGCCGAGCCGTCCACCCCGACGATCTTGGCGGTGGCGGGCAGCCCGCTCGCGCACTGCGGCGCGAACGCGGCGGCGATCGTCGGGTTGGCGGGGGCGGCCGCCCCGAGGGCGTAGGTCAGGACCTCGGCCCCGCAGCTCGCGTCGCACGCGACCGTCCCCGGCCAGTGCCACCAGCAGTGCAGGCCAGTGGCGGAGCACTCCTCGGTCTGCTGGGACTGGGTGTTGTCCAGCCCGCTGCCGTCGCAGTCGTCGGCGGTGGTGCAGAACTCCCCGATCGGCGGGTAGTGGGCGTTGCCATGGGCGAAGGCGAACGCCTGGACGGACTTGCCCTGGTTGTAGTCGTACAAGGTGGCCGAGTCGAACGCCCAGGCCAGGACCTTCTCCTGGTAAGGCCAGTACTGCGGGTGGGACAGGTCCCAGTTCAGGCCGTAGGAGGCGCCGCCCGGGGCGGGGAAGCCGCTGGAGCTGGAGTTCGCGAAGACGGGCCGGTCCGGCGGGTAGGCGGAGTTCGCGGGGTTGTTGGCGTACCCCAGGCCCCAGTTCCCGCTCCCGTCGGTGCAGCTCGGCCCGGGCGTGCAGCCGGTCGTGTTCCCGTTGGCGGCGTTGGGCTCCAGGCCGGAGTTATAGGCCCACAGGGCGAGGTACCAGTCCTCGATGTACTGCGAGCCGGTGTAGTTCGTCCCGCTGATGGTCGCGGTCATGGCCATGGGGATGGCGGCGAGCTGGTTCCAGTCGCCGGCCAGGATCCGGGCGGCGGCGGCGATGTTGGCCTGGTAGTCGACGGCGACCGCGAGCTGCTTGGTCGCGTTCATGGTGGGGTCGGTGACGCACCCCTTGTCGCCGTTCTGGCCCGCGCTCAGGCACATGCCCGTGGTGACCTGGCCGATCCCGTAGCCGCAGTCCGCCCGCGACCAGTTGACCGTGGCCCCCTCCACGCCGTTCACCCAGTTGCCGAACCAGTTGAAGGCGGTCAGCGGGTTGGCCGCCTGGCCCTGGATCACGTGGGTGCTGGCCTGCTGGAGGTTCGACTCCTGGGTGAGGACGCCCAGCATTACCTGGGCCGGGATGGTGCCCCCGCCGGTGAGCCCCGGCAGCGGGAAGTAGCCGTCGGGCGAGTAGGAGGGCAGCGACGACCCGTACAGGCCGGCCGGGCGGGCAGTGGTCAGGTCACCGTGCACGGCCTGGTCGGCGGCCCATTCCACCTGCTGGAAATCCGGCTGGTAGGCCTGCACGGCCGGGTCGTCGACGGAGACCGAGCAGGTGCGGTCGGGCGAGGTGGTGATGGTGGCCGGGCTCGGCGCGGTCGCCACGGCCTGCGGGCCGGCGATGGCCCTGGCCGTCGTCGCGGGCGTCACCTGGCCCCCGGCCCCGGCTGGCGGGCCGGCCCCGGTCAGCGCGGCCGGGCCGCCCGTGGCGGCGGGGACGGTGAACGACACCTGCGGGCGCTTGCCCGACAGCACCTGGGCCGAGATCTTCTCCGCCTGCGCGGCCGCCGGGGCCGCCTTCGCGCCGGCTGGCGGGGCGCTCGTCACGCCGGTCACCGCGAGCTCGCCGGTGGTCGAGACGACCGAGCCGGCGGGCGCGTCCACCGCCCGCCAGGCGGCCGGCAGCCCGGCGACCTGGGCGGCCCGCGGTCCGGTGAGGGCGGGGCGGCCGACGCTTTCCGCCAGCTCGGCCGACCGCTCGGGGACGGTGGCGACCAGCGCCGCCCGCTGGCCCGCGAGCCGGTACACCTGGGTGCTGGCGCCCTTGACGACCTGGTAGCCGAGGCCGCCGGCCGTGTCCGGGACGAGCCGGAACGGCGTCCCGGCGGTCGCGGTGAGGGTGACGGGGCGCCCGTGCGGGCGCAGCTCGGCGAGGCCGCGCCCGTAGGCGGCGACGATCGCGTTCCCGAACGGCACGGCCGAGCTGGCCTGCCCGGGGACGGTCACGCTGGCCACGGCCTTGCCGGTGGGCGCGCTCACCAGGTCGAGGGTCGTCGTGGCGGGCAGCCCGGGCGTGTCGCCGCCCCAGCCGCCGCGGGTCAGGGCGACGTTCTCGCCGGTGCCGCAGCCGGGGTTGAAGTACGCGACGGAGTAGCCGGCGCCGAGCTGGCGGACCGAGCCGGTCCGGAGGTCCACCACGGCCGCGCGACCGAGGACGCCCTCCTCGCTGGCCATGTTGGTCACCTCCCGCGGCGCGTACACCACGGCCATGTACCGGCCCGACGCGGTGACGCAGCCCTGGCCGATCCACTGGCTCGTGTCGACGCCGGGGTCGCCGAGGGTCGCCACGGTCTGCCACGAGTAGGCCGAGGCCTCGGTGGCCACGAGGACGTGCAGGCCATCGCCATCCCCCTGGAGGGTGGCGACCACGTCGGCCGACTTCGCCCAGCCAGCGGGAAGCGTCGTGGCCGGGGACGGCACTCCGGCCGACCGGCCCGGTGAGCCGGGAGCGGCCCCGGCCGCCACGGCGGGCGACGGCGAGGGGGTCGACGGCGAGGCGGCCGCGCCGATCGCTGGCTGGACCTGCGTCAGCAGCCCGAAGAAGAGCGTGAGCGCGGCGGCGCCCACGAGCTTGCGGTTAATAGCACGCACGCTGCCACTGTCCCAGGCGGGGAATGACCGAACTATCCCTCAGATGAGTACAAGTCGGGCGCCCCCGGGCGAGTGCGGGCCGCCGCCTCGGTGAGGCGGCGGCCCGCGGGCTAAGCACCAGGCTCCGGGCCCGGGCGTCGCGCTAGTTCCAGGCGGAGGGGATGGGGGCCGCGCCGCCCGCGCAGTAGAGGAAGTCCTCGGTCACCCATTCCAGGGTCCGGCCCTGCGCGTACGGGCCGCCGAGGGGCCATTCCGAGGCGCAGTCGCCGCTGTCGTCGTTGACGAGGATGTAATAGCCGGATGGCCCGTAGTAAGCGGCGTTGATGTCGGTGAGCTCGTTGTCGTACGGGTCGCCATCGCTGGCATCCCATTCGAGGTGCCACTGATCGACGCCCTCCTCCCCGGCGATGCCGCCGTGGTCCTCGATCGGGAAGGGCCCGCTCGTGGCGGTCAGGCACTGCTCGTCGGCGAGGATCCGCCCCGAGCCCAGGAACACCTGGCTGTAGTACCAGCGCTCGTTCGTGGCCCCGTCCTCCAGCCGGTACCCGTCGATCGGGTTGCCGTCATGGCAGGTAGCGCCATGCGAGTCCAGGTACAGGCCGGTCGCGTTGTTGTGGTACGTGTGGGTGCCGTTCCAGACGGGGGTCGCGTGGGCCGGGGCCGCCGTGCCGGTTACCACCGCGGGCCCGGCGGCGGTCGTCGTGGCGGCGATGAGGGGGACGGTGGCCCCCAGGCGGCGGGCGTTGCCGAGCCAGCCAGTGACGACGGCAGTGGTCCGGGCCAGGGCCGGGCCGTGGGCGGCGACGTACTTGGCCTGGTAGGTCCGGTTGAGGGCGGTCCAGGTAGCGGCCACCCCCGCCCGCGCCTGGCAGGCGGCGTCGGTGGTGGCGGCGCTGGTCTGGGCCGGGCTGTCGGCCCGGTAGGTGGTGCCGGCCGTGCTGTTGACCGCCCACCGCGGATCGCTGGCGGCATCCAGCGGGGTGGCGTAGTGGTAGGAGTGCTGGCTCATGCAGGCGCTCCAGGAGCGGAAGGCGGCCGCCATCCGGGGGTCTTGCAGCGCCTCGAACTGCGTCTGCACCTGCGCGCCGCGCGGGTCGTCCGGCACCGCCCCGACGCCGGCCTGCAGCTCGCGCTGCGCCTGCTGCTTGCATCCGCCGGCCGGCACCTGGTGGCCGTTGACGCTGGCGACCTGGCCGTACAGGGCCGTCAGCTCGTGCGGGTCGGCCTTGGTGGCGTGGGCGTCGTAGCCGGCGACGTAGCCGACGGCCGCGACGCCGGGCGTGGCGAGGGCGGCGTACCCCTTGGCGGTGGCTTGGGCGGCGGTGAGCGGGCTGAACACTGGGTAGGACGCCGACGACGGCACCGCCGCGACGGTCGCGTCGGGAGTGATGCCGAGCGCGCGCAGGCAGGAGACCTCCAGTTCGGCCCGGGCGGCCGTCACCGCCGCGACCTGGGCGTCGGAGACCGTGTAGCGGTCCAGCGGCATCGCCGTCGCCGAGCCCGCCGCCGAGATCGCCACCCGGTGGGACGGGGCCATGGCGTGGGCCGCCGAGCCCGCCGCGAGCGCCACCCCGATCAGCACCGACACGGCGGCGGCCCCGCCCGCCCGGCCGCGCCAGGCCGGCCTTGACCTGGTACTTGGCATGATGGTCCTCCTAATGGCTGAATACGCCGGATGTTCGGACCCCGCCATGCTGTCACCCGCCCCGCCGTGCTCTATCCCTCAGATGAGTACTCCCTGAACAACCGCTGACCCGGCGGCCGGGCCCCGGGGGGCAGGCCGCCGCCCTGTCGCGATCTGAGACGAGAGCCGCCCGCCGGTGCTGCCAGGGTCAAGGAACGACGTTGCCGAGCCGGAAGGCGGGATGAGGACCTGTGGGCGAGACGGATACCGCACCGCGGCAGGCGCCGGGGCTGACTGTCGCTCTCGACCTGCCATCGGCGGAGGTGCTCGCCGACCAGGCCGCGATCGTCGCGGACATGCAGTACGTCATGGACTGCTGCAAGCGGCTGCTGGCGGAGCTGGCCCGGTCCGAGGAGGACCGGGACGGGGTCGTGCCGCTGGCGCTGTGGTCGTCCGCCCTGGTCGCCTACGCGCGCTGCTTCGGCCAGGAGGGCCCGCTCGGGCTGCGGACGCAGGACGTGGCGGACCTTCCCTTGCAGGGAGCGGTGATGAAGTTCCACGAATGGGTGATCGAGGAGCGCGGCAAGCTCGTCCGCCACCCGGACAGCCCGTTCGACGCGGCGAAGGTCGGGGCCGCCCTGGCGCCGGCCGGGGCCAGGCAGCGCCGGGTGGAGGGCATCGCGATCTTCGCCACGAGCCGGGTCCTCATCGACGCCACCGGCGTCCGGCAGCTGGGGGGGCTGGCGTCGGAGCTGGCCAAGCAGACCGCCGCCAAGGCGCAAGGACAGCAGGACAAGGTCCTGCGCGACGCGCAGCGGCTGGACACCGGCGCCCTGTACGCGCTGCCGCCGCTGACCGGCCAGCCGGATGCGGCGGACGACGACGCGCCCGGGGAGTGACGGCCGTAACGGTGCTGCCAGGGCGCGGGGAGCATCCCGTCCCGCGCCCTGGCTTACCGGCCCGCCCGTGAGCCTGAGGATCAGCGGGCAGTGCGCGTTACAGCGGGAGGCGCACAGCGTCGGCCAGCTCCCGCATCTCGGTGGTCAGCGTCCCGCGGCGCTGGATGACCCGTCCTGGGATGTCGCGCGCGTATCGCTGGCAGACCAGCCATTGAGGTGCTGCCGCGTGGATCTCGCTCAGCACGCCGATTCCCTCTGCGTACTGCCGCATCGACACATGCGCGCCCGCAACGTCAAGCCGATGGCGCAGTCGCTGCGCCGGCTCCACTCTTGCCAGCGCCGCGTCCGATGACCAGGCATGAACCAGCCGTGCATCACCACGGGCACTGGGGCGGAGCTGCAAGCATGGGCCGTTCTGAGCCGCGTTCAGGGCCGCCGGCGCGCCAGCGCCGCCGCCTGACCACCGCGACCTGGCGCGCGGTCCGCGCCGCCATCATGGCCTACCGCCAGGGCGGCATCATCACCGACCACGACCAGCTCGCCTGGCTCGCCTGCGCCCTCACCGACACCACCGTCCGCGACGCCGCCTGGCACCGCATGACCCCGGCCCGCAACGCCGCCCACCAGCGGCTCTGGACCACCCTGGCCCGCGCCGCCCCCGGCCGCCTCGCCGCCGCCCCCGCCGCCCTCCTCGCCTTCTGCGCCTGGCAGAACGGGGACGACGCCCTCGCCCGCATCGCCGTCCAGCGGGCCGAGGACAGCCAGCCCGGCTACTCCCTCGCCGCCACCATGCGCCAGGCCATCTCCGCCGCGACAGGCCTGCCCCCCGACGAGCACAGGGCCCTTATAGCCGACGCGTTCAAGGCAGTCACAGACATTAGCCCGGACGCTGCACGGGGGCCATCAAGATGACGCTGGCCAGTCGGCGGGCGGAGGGATCTCCCATCCTTGCTTGTAGGAAGGGCTGACGAGCAGCACGCGGCCCTCCTCGTCGAGGAACAAGGCCCCGGCCGCGACCAGGGGGCGCGCTGAGTTACCTGGTGCTCGCTCGCTCATGGCGGCTACGCTACCGGTCCCGCGCCTGCGGCACCGGCCCGGCGGGCGAACGCGAGCAGCCCAGGGGCCGGGCGTGACCGGGATGCCTGAAGCAGCGCGGCGGCGGCCTGCCGGCCGGCGGTGTGGGTGCGGACCTGCGTGCAGTAGTCCATGCGTCCAGGCTGACCTCCCGTGCTGCTGCGCGGCGGGCACGCTGAACGCCGCGATGATGGCGGGCCGACCCAGTGGGAGCGGCTGGGCTCCTACGCCGGGCGCGCGTAGGCCTGGATGCCCTCCAGCGCCAGGTCGAGGGCGATCTCCAGCCGCCGGGCATCGCGGGCGGTGTCGGCCAGCAGGTAGCCGCCTTGGAGGGCGGCCATCAGGCCGACGGCCAGCCGGCCCGGGTCAGCGTCCGGCCGCAGGATGCCCGCGTCTCGCATCCGGCCCAGCCCGGCTGCCAGCAGGGCCTCCCACTGCCTGAGCAGCCCGGCCACGCGAGCGCGGGCCTGCTCGTCGGAGTCCGCGAGCTCGCTGGCCATCGAGCCCAGGACGCAGCCGTGGGCGCCGCCTTGCCGGGCGCTCGCCGCGACCACGGCGTCGCGCCAGCGGGCGAGCCCGTCCAGGGAGCTGAGACGGCCCAGCCGCCGGGTCTCGCGCTCGAGTACCTGCTGGCCGCGCAGGGCGATCACGGCCTGGACGAGGGCGTCCTTGTCGGCGAAGTGCCGGTACAGCTGGGACTTGCTGACGCCGGCGGCCGCCCGGACGTCGTCCAGGGTGGTGGCGCCCGCGCCGCCCGCGTACATCAGGTCGGCGGCGGCGGCGACGATGCGCTCCCGGGTCGCCGCCCCGCGCGCGGTGAGCCGGGTGTCTCGCGGCGGGGTCCCGGCCGCTCGCGTCGCCATGGCCCCAGCCTAGTTCCCGGGGCGGCCGGCGGCCCGCGATGGCGGGGCGAGCGGCGTCAGCGGGGCGGGACGACGGTCGAGAAGTTGAGGCTGAGCCGGGCGCCCGCGGCCTGCTTCTGCTTGGGGACGCAGTGCTGGTAGTCCCGCTGGCAGCGGCCGCCCATGACGACCAGGTCCCCGCCGTGGGTCACGATCGTCGTGCTCGGCCCCCCGCCGGCCGCCCGGATGAGGAACCGCCGGGTCGCGCCCAGGCTGAGCACCGGGATCGCCGTCTCGTCGAGCTGGCTCTGCGGCCGGTCGGCGTGCCAGCCGGTGCCGTCGGCATTGTCCCGGTACCAGTTCATCCACAGGCGCGCGTACGGGCGCTCGTAGTGCGCCGACAGCACGCCGGCCAGGTAGCGCAAGACAGGCGCGGGCGCGTCGGCGATGACGGGGTACTCGGCCGTCAGCCGGGGCTCGGTGACCATCCGGGTGTACATCCAGCGCGACCGCTGCTCCCACGACGCCTGCTCCATCAGGGCCGCCATCAGCTCCGTGTCCCCCGACAGCCAGCCCTGGACGTGATCCACCCACGAGGTGGCATCGAGCTGGATTCGCCGCGCGGTCGCGAACGCCCCGTCCGCCGCGACGTCCAGCCCGCCGGTCCGCTCCAGGTCAGGCGCCCCGTTGTCGGCCAGCGAGAACAGCGGCTGCTCAGTCATGACTCCCTCGTCTCCCGGCTTTTACTGGACTATTTAGTCCTCTTCTCTCGGAGGCGACAACTGACCGGACACGGCCGTTATTCCGCGCCCGGGCCACCGGTCCGCCGGGCCGCGGCGGTGGCGCCCGGAACTGACAAGAAAGTTTCTTTATAATAAGGCTTGACCGCCCAGCCCTCCCGGCATACAAACAGAGAACAACATCAAGCCAGCGGCTCAAGCGGGGCAGCAGGCCGCCTCGGCTCCTCACCCTATGGAGGGCCCCTTGCAGGTTGGAAGAAGGATTCTGCGCACGGTGATCGTCGCCGGCTCGGCGCTCGGGCTAGCCGCGGGCGGCGCGGCCCTCGCACTGGCCACCGGGCCAGTCGCCCAGGCCGCCGCCACGTGCGCGGCGGCGTGGAGTGCCAGCCAGGTCTACACCGGCGGCATGCAGGCTAGCGAGAACGGCACGAACTACACCGCCAACTGGTGGACGCAGGGCAACGACCCGGCGACCAACAACGGAGGCAGCGGCTCGGGCCAGCCGTGGACGTCGAACGGCGCCTGCACGGGCGGCTCGGGCGGGGGCGGGGGTGGCGGCGGTGGCGGTGGCGGCGGCGGCGGAACCGGCACGGGCACGCCGGGCAGCCTGGTGTTCAGCCCGTACAAGGACGTCACCATCAACATGAACTGGAACACCGACCAGATGCAGTCGGCCGTGGAAGGCAGCTCCATCCCGGTCGTCGGGGCGAACAGCCTGGTGTCCACGTACGTGCCGACGCTGCCCGCGATCACGCTCGCGTTCGCGACCGGGGCCTGCGGCAGCGAGAACTGGGGCGGCGTCCCGGGGGCGAGCTTCGCGTCCGAGAACATCCCCCAGCTCAACTCGGCCGGCCTGAACTACGTGGTGTCGACCGGCGGCGAGGCCGGGACCTTCACCTGCGCGTCGACCTCGAGCATGGACTCGTTCATCGCCCGCTACTCCAGCGCGCACCTGATCGGCATTGACTTCGACATCGAGGGCGGCCAGTCCGCCTCGGACATCCAGAACCTGGTCAACGCGTCCGTCGGGGCGCAGTCCACGTACCCGAACCTGCAGTTCTCGTTCACGATCGCCACGCTGGGCGCGTCCGACGGCAGCTACGGCGGCGTGAACTCCCTCGGCAACACCGTCGTCCAGGACGTGAAGGCCTCCAGCCTGAAGAACTACGTCATCAACCTGATGACCATGGACTTCGGCAGCGCGTCGAGCAGCGTCTGCGTCGTCGTCTCCGGCAGCTGCGAGATGGCGCAGTCCTCGATCCAGGCGGTCAAGAACCTCGAGCACACCTACGGGATCGCGGCCAGCAAGATCGCCGTCACCCCGATGATCGGCCTCAACGACAACACGTCCGAGACCTTCACCACCGCCGACGTGGACACGCTGACGTCCTACGTGAAGAGCAACGGCCTGGCCGGCCTGCACTTCTGGTCCCTGGACCGGGACACCCCGTGCCCCGGCGGAGCCCAGTCGTACGCGTCCGCGACCTGCAACTCGGTCTCGGGCACGTCGGCCCTGCAGTACACCAAGCGGTTCATCAGCGACGGGGCCTGACCTACCTACCTCCCCCTCCTTCCTTACTGGCGGGCCGCGCACGGGCAAACGTGCGC
>DATBEM010000119.1:0-11805 GCA_036276115.1 Trebonia sp. | reverse complement strand
GCGAGGTTACTGGCCCGCCGGGGCAGGTCGGGGTCGCCCGGCCAGGTGCCGTCGACGGCGGCCCGGCCCTTGGCAATCGCCTCGCCGAGGGCGTCGAGGTCGCCAGTCCGCTCGAAGTGCAGCCGCAGCACGTTGGCCAGGTTGGCCAGCACGGGCAGGCGCGCGTCGCCGGCGGTGCCGTCCAGCGCCTTCCGGTAGGCCGCGATCGCCTCAGTGAGGGCGGCGGCGTCCCCTGCCCGCTCGTACCGCTCGACCAGCCAGCTCCCGAGCGTGCCCCAGCGCTTCGCCGCGACGGCCGGGTCCTCCAGGATGTCGGCGTAGCTGGCCGCCTCGCGGCAGGCGCCGATGACCCGGGCGAGCAGGGCCGGGTCGCGCTGGCGTTCCGGGTCGTGCCGGTACAGCTGGCCGAGCGCGTCGCCCGCGATGGCGTACTGGACGGCCAGGCTCGGCTCGACGCCCCGCCCGGCGGCTGCCTCGGCCGCCGTGACCGCCTCGCGGAGCAGGCCCGCGTCGCGGGTGAAGCCGTACAGCGCGCACAGCCCCGAGGCCAGGGTGAGCAGGTAGCCGGGCCGGTCGAAGTCCGCCGGGCCGGCCGCGGCGACGGCGGCCCGGTGGCAGTCGACCGCCTCCGCCTGCACCGCCTGCACCGCCGGGTCGCCTGTCGCCGCCGCGACCTCGTGCAGGGCGTAGGCGAGGTTGTTGTGGTAGGCGGCGAGGCCGGGCGCGCCGCCTTCCATCGCCGCCGCCCGGGCCGCCCGCAGCAGTGGCACCGCGCGGGCCAGCAGCGACTGCTCGCCCGTGCGCTGGTATCCCTCGAACTGATTGATGGCCTCGCGCATGAGCGAGAGCCGCCGCTGCTCGCGTCCGGTTTCGGTCATGATCCATCCTGGGCCTCTGCCGCTGGCAGGGCTAGTCGTGCTGGAAGGACAGCGACAGCTTGAGGCCGTGGATCTTCTGCACGTAGGCCGGCGCGGCGACGATGAAGAAGGCGTCGGTGACCGGCTCCTTGCCCTGCCCTTCGAGGAAGACCTGCCAGGCGGGCTGGGACCGGGCGCGGTTGTGCAGCGGCAGGGAGATGAACCCGGTGATGACCGCGAGGAACGACCGCATCCGGTCCGAGCCGGTGAAGACCCGCTTGCCCGCGTTCGTCGCCCACATCCGGTAGGCGCGGACCCGGTCCTCCGCCTCCGGCACCCCGTAGGAGCACCACGCGGCCACGCTGACCAGCTCGGTGTACCGGGCCAGGTCGGCCGCCGACCGGAGCGGCAGCATATTCGCCGCCCACGACGCGAGGATGTCGGTCGCCTCGGCCCGGATGCCCGGCGCCAGCCCGGGCTCGGCCGCCAGGACCGCCCGCACGGCGGCCGCCATCGCCTCGTCGGGGAGCCGCATGATCGCCATCGCCCGCGTCCGCAGCAGGTACAGCATGGCCGTGACCCGCCCGCCGGTGGCCCGCTCGGCCTGGTCGAGGGCGGCGGCGGCGTCCTGGGCCTGGGAGCTGGCCAGCAGCAGGCTCGCCACGCTCTCCCAGTTCCTGACCTCGCCCGGCTGCTCGCGGGCCGCGAACTGGGCGGCGCCGATTCCCTCCGCAAGCAGCTGCGGGTGCGCGAACCCGGCGTCGTTGACCATGCTGGCGACGACCCAGGCGAGCGCGGAGGCAGCGTCGGCGCTCTTCCAGCGGCCGGCCGCCTCGCGGGCCACCCGCAGCGCGTCGTCGTACTCGTTGGCGAACGCGAGCTCGGCCAGGATGCGCCACAGTTCCTCAAGCGTCTCGAAGACCGCGACGGGGATCTCGGTCTCGGCGCCGCCGTCGCCGCCCTGGTCGTCGACCACGCCCCGCTTGACAGCCTGGGAGACCCGCTGGATCAGCTTGAGGACCTCGGCCGCCTTCTCCCGGCCAGTCGGGTTCCCGCTGTTGCTCATGTGATTCCAGCGGCGGCGCTTCTTGCCGATGTTCTCGTCCAGCGCGTCGGCCGTGTACGGGGGGATGCCGAAGAACTCCAGCATCTGCTCGATGCCCGCGCCCCGGGGCAGGGAGGACGTGGTCTGCCACTTCTCGAGGGTTGCCACCATGGCTAGCTCACCTTCGTCCGCCGGTAGAGGGCCGTCGCCTCGGCCACCTGGCCCGCCGCCAGGTTGCTGGGCCGGTCGACCGTGAACTTGCACATGTGCTGGCCAGTCTCGCCGTCGTAGGCGTTGACCTCGATCATCCCGGCCCGGTCATAACTGATCGTGACCTTGAAGGGGTAGCCCTGTCGCACCGGCCGCCCGAAGCGCCCGGTGCTCATGCCCAGTTCCTTCACGAACTCCAGGTCTTCCTCGTCGCCTTCGTTGAGCTTGACGTCGACCCGGGTCTGGCCCTCCTCGACGGTGTTGAACGTGTCATCGCCGTCAGCCGGGACCGGGGTCTGGCCCGGGATGAGGATGAAGTTCCGCATGACCCGGTCGTCGTTCAGGGCGGTGATGCCGAGGCCCTTGGCGCACACGTCGACCGGCTTCTTCATCATGGCCAGCGTGGTCCGCGGGTCCAGGTCGGCGCCCTCCTTGGCCCCGAGCATGGCCGCCCCCCGGGCCACGTCCTCGTCCAGGTTGCGGGAGAACTCCGGCGGCTGGCCGAACACGCGGGCGAGCATCCGCTGGAAGGCCGGGATCCGGCTCGACCCGCCGACCATGAGCACGGTGCTGATGTCGGCCGGCCGCAGCCCGGCCGCCTCCAGCGTGTACATGGTGGTGTCCTCGGTGGCGGTCACCTTGTCCTTGATCAGCTTCTCGAACTGGGCGCGGGTCATCTCGAACGGCAGCGGACGGCCGCTGCCGGTCAGGGACGTGCTGGCCGACTCCAGCGTGGACAGCTCCTTCTTCAGCGCCTCGGCCTTGCCGTAGGCGTCCTGCCGCGCCCACGCCTCGGTCTCGATGTCGAGGCCGCCCTGGCGGGCGGTGGCGATCATCTTGTCCAGGATGAGGTTGTCGAAGTCCATCCCGCCGAGCTTCCGGTCGCCGTCGGTCGCCAGGACCGTCATGCTGCCGTCGGCCGCGACCTGCATCACGGTGACGTCGAACGTCCCCCCGCCGAGGTCGAACACGAGGAACCGCTCGCCGGTGCTGGCGGTGTCCAGGCCGCGGGCGATGGCGGCGGCGGTCGGCTCGTTGACGATGTGCATGACCTCCAGGCCGGCGATCTCGCCCGCGCTCTTGGTCGCCGCCCGCTCGTGGTCGCCGAAGTAGGCGGGGACGGTGATCACGACCTTGCGGACTGGCTCGCCGTACCGCTCCTGGGCCATGCCCGCCAGCTTCTTCAGCACCGACGCCGACAGCTCCTCCGGCGAGTACGTCCGGCCGTCGGCGATGAACGGCTCCTCGTTGGGCAGGAACGTCTTCTCGCCCATGCCCCGCTTGAACAGCATCGCGACCCGCTCGGGCTCGATGATCGCCCGCTGCCGGGCGGACGTCCCCACGATTTGCGAGCCGTCCTTGGCGAAGTACACGACTGACGGCACGATCCGGTTGCCGTCCTGCCCGGCGATCACCTCGGTGATCGCGTCCCGGTCGGTGTAGGCGATCACGGAGTTCGTGGTGCCCAGGTCAATCCCGAAGATCCGGTCCATTCCCTTTCCCCTTCCTTATCCTTGCTCTCCCGCCGCCTTGCCCTGGCATGGCGCTACCGGGCCGGGACCGCGGGGGAGATCTCCACCCGGGCCCGGACGACCACGTCCCCGAACGAGGCCAGGCCCCGCGTGTGCACCCGGGCGACAACGGCCCGCCCGTCGAGCGCGCGGCCCTCGATCGCGTCATGACGGGCCGGGTCGTAGTCCTCGCCCGCCAGCCCGGTCTCCTCGTAGCCCGCCCCGGCCAGCACGCGGGCGATGTCCCCTTCCAGGGCGTGCTTGACGTCCCCGTCGAAGTCCAGGTGCCGCATCCGGTCCAGCACGGCGTGCACGCCGAGGATCACCGGGCGCTCGCGGCGGGCCTCGATCCGCCCTTCGGCCGCCCGCAGCCGGTCGCTGAGCTCGTCGAAGGCATTGCTGCGGCGCAGCGCCGCCACCACGAACGGCAGGACCTCATCGAGCTCGGCGTGCACGGCCGCGCGAATGGCGTCGGACACCGCCGCTGGCAGGCCGGGCTCCTCAGGCTGGTCCGGGACGGTCATGCGGCCGCCCCCCCAGGTACGGGCGCGGGATCGTTCCCGGACGCCGGCCGCGGGAGCCCGGCACTGGCCAGCGGGGCCAGCCGGGGCGGCAGGACCGGCTCGTGGAAGGCCCGCACGAGGCGCCGGCCGACCAGGAGCGCGGACGGGCCGCGCAGGGTGAAGGTCACCTGCGTGCCGTCCCCGGCTCGCTCGAACGCGGCCTTGATCCGCGATCGGAGCAGGTACTTCAAGATCGTCTCGGTCAGGGCCGCGTACAGCAGCGCCGGCGTCACCATCACCGCCAGGAAGAAGGTGAGGTACAGGCCGAGGCAGCCGAATGGCGCCCCGAATGCCAGGATGGCGCGGTAGAAGCCGCCGAGCACCTGCGTGAAGTGGCTCCCCTTGGTGACCCACTCCTTGGCCGTCACCTCGGTCTCGCTCACCTGCTCAATCTGGAAATACCCGCTCGGGTACCCGAAGTCCGTCTCATAGCTGCTGGCGATGAAATCGCTCACGAGCCGGGACGCCGCACTCGGTGCCACCTTGCGTAGCTGGACCGCCGGCAGCTTGCGGGGCAGGAGCCGGAGCACGACCCCCGCCACGAGCATGAGGCCAATGATGATGAACCAGATTGTGATGATGGCGCCCACGGTTGCATCCTCCTTACGGGCAGGTCACTGCGGGAATCCGCCGAATTATTGGTACAGCGCATTTCCGCGATCTTGAAGATCGTTCTGTGACTAGATGAGACTCCGTGGGCTGGTTCCGCCGATAGGGCCCGAGTGCTTCCTTTTCGCTTCCCTGGCCCTGGTTTGCCCCGGCCGCGATATGATCGGCAAGTCCCGTGGTTTGCTTTTCGTCCAGCCGAGGGGAGCGGCACGGTCGTGCTACGGGTAAGGCTGTTTGGTCCGGCGGCCGTGGAAGCGGACGGCCGGACGGCAAAGGTGAAGCCGCTTACTATCGCGGTCCTGACCCGGCTGATCGTCGCCGACGGCACGCCGGTTAGCATTGACGCGCTCTTTCGGGACTGCTGGCCGCCGGCCGAGGTCGTCGTGGGCGATTACAAGACTCAGGTCCAGAAGCGGATACTGGAGATCCGCCGGATCCTTGACCCGCAGTGGTCGAGCGAGGCGGGCGAGGAGTCCCGGGTGCTGCCCACGATGCGCGGGCGGGTCACCGCCTACCGGCTCGTGCTCGACCGCGCCACGATCGACGTCCTCGCGTTCATCGACCTGGTTGCCCGTGCCCGCCGGGCCAGCCCGGACGACCAGGCCGGCCTGCTGGAGCAGGCCTTGAGCCTCTGGACGGGCCAGCCACTGGACGACGTGGCCGACCGGCCCTGGGCCGGGCACCTGATCCGCCAGCTCGACGGCCTGCGCGAGACCGCCGAGCGCGAGCTCGCGCGGGCCTACCAGCTCACCGGGCGCCCGCACGACGCCCTCGACGCCGCCGAGGAGCTCGCCGCGCGCTTGCCGCGCGACGCCCGGCTGGCCTCCTGGGTCGAGACGCTGCGCGAGCAGGTCCGCGTCACCCCGGGCAAGCGGGTCTACCGCAAGGACCTCCCCGCCCTCAAGACCGCGGTGGTCGTGCTGGCGGGCGACCTGTTCGCCCAGGCTGACGCCAACCTGGTGGCGGGGTTTTGCGACACGTTCGACACCGAGACCGAGCGGAACCTCGTCATCAGCCGCGAGAGCACCCAAGGCGAGCTGCTGAGCCGGGTCTACGACGGCGACCGGGGCCGGCTCGACAAGGAGCTGCGGGCCGCCCTCGCGCACGTGCCCAAGGTGGCGGTGGAATCCAAGTCGGCCAAGCGGCGGGGCAAGCTCACCCGCTACCCGGTCGGCACGGTCGCCACCTTGCACCACGAGACCCGCCGGGTCTTCGCCGTGGCCTACAGCCGGATGGGCAACGACCTGATGGCGCAGTCGAGCCTGCCGCTGCTGCGGCTCAGCCTGCAGAACCTGTGGGCCGCCGTCTACCAGCACGGCCAGCTCAAGCCGGTCGCCATGCCGCTCGTCGGGTCGGGCCTCTCCCGGACCGGCGCCAGCGGCGAGGAACTGCTGGCCCTCATCGCCGGGTCCTTCGCGGCCAGCGCGCGGGAGCACTTCCTCGCCCCGGAGCTGCGCATCGTCATCGCCCAGGCCGCCTTCGACGCCATCGACATCCCCGCCGTGCTGAAGTCGCTCGGCGCCGCCGGACCGCAGGAGGACGCCCAGTGACGGCCAGCCAGAGCGACCCGGGTGCCACCGGAGACCCGCGCGACAGCCTGATCATGCTCGTCCGGTACGTCCGGGAGCTGGAGCTGCCGCCGGCCCGATGGCAGCGGATCGCCGGGATCATCGAGGACGCGATCGACGCGGCCGCGGCCGGCGACCTGGCCGCCCTCCGCGCCTCGGCCGGCGCCCTCGTCCTCGACGGCCCCACCCGGATCCACAAGGGGGACGGCCAGGCCACCGGGCCGGCCGGGCCGCGCATCTTCGAGCGGGCGAACTTCCTCATCCACGCGCTCCAGTCGATGAGCCTCGCGCCGGTCACGCCGGCGTCCCCGCCGCCCGGCCGCGCGGACGACGCCGGCGATGACTGAGGCCGCCGGCGTCGCCCAGCAACTCGTCGTCCACCTGTTCGCGCCCGCCGTCGGGCCGCCGGCCGAGGCCGCCTACACCGCCCTGCGGGAGATCTGGCTCGATTGCCGGCAGTTCTTCCTCATGCGCGACCCCCTGCCCCACGGTGACCTGCCGCACCAGCTCCCGGGCGCCGCGCGCGACCTGGCCGGCGGGGCGGAGACGGTCCTCGCCGCCCAGGAGCGCCGCGACGCCGACTGCCAGGCGATCTTGCGCCGCCATCACGACGTCCTCAACTTGTCGGTGGCGCTGGCGGAGCCGCCGGGCACGCCGCCGCCGGCGGCCCGCTCCCGGTGGCAGGACCTGGCCGCCCGGTGGTCGTTCATCAGCGAGCGGCACGCCGGCGCGCTGCTGGGCGAGGCACGGGTCTACCTGGCCGGCTCGGCCACGCCGCCCGGGCCGCACCTGGACGAGCTACTGCCGGCCAGCGCCCGCATCGGGCGGTGGCCCTCCGGCGAGGCCGCCATGGCCGGAGGGCTGGCGCTGCGGGAGGCGCCGCCATGGACCGACGGCCGCGCCCGGCGTCATTTCGCGCTGGCCTTCGCCGCCGGGCCGGGCGCCGACGCGGAGGCCAGCGCCTGGGCCTGGTCCGACGGCGGCACCGCGATCCCCCCGCTGGCCCGGTACTTGCTGCACGCGGCCAAGCTGCGCTACCTCTACCGTGTCTGGCAGCGTGACGACGTGACCGGCGAGTTCACGGCGCTGGTGCGGTCCCAGGCGGCCGGCCCGCCGCCCGCCGGGCCAGCGCGGGACGCGCCCGGCGGCCGGGAGCTGCGGCAGCGGGTCGCCACCGCCCGGCTGATGGCCGCCGACCTGCGCGAGCTGCGCCAGGGGGTCGAGATCGCCGAGCACAACATGAGCCAGGTGATCAGCGGCGCGGCGCTGCTCGTCCCCGGCGGCCCGTTCGCCGACGACAAGAACCTCGCCCGCAACTTCGTGGCCCGGATCGATGACGAGCTGGGCTACCTCGACATCGCGGCCGAGCGCGCGGCCCAGGCGGCCGGGCTGCTCGGCGAGCCGGACGGGGCGGACGCGGCCCCGCCCGCGCGAACGGCCCCGGCCAGCGGGGCAGCCGGCCGGCCGGGCGGCCGGGGGGCCGCCGCGAACGCCGACATCACCCGGAACGTGTTCGTCGTCCACGGCCGGGATGAGCAGGCGCGCGCCGCGCTGTTCGCCTTCCTGGAGGAGGTCGGCCTGCGACCGCTCGCCTGGGAGACGCTCGTCGCCGCGACCGGCAGCTCCGCCCCGTACCTGCGCGACGTCATCATGCAGGGAATCGCCATGGCCCAGGCGGCGGTCGTCCTCATGACCCCGGAGGACGTGGTCCGCCTGCACCCCGGGCTGCACCGGCCGGCCGAGGACGCCCACGAGGCCGGCCTGTCCATGCAAGCCCGGCCCAACGTCATCCTCGAGCTGGGGATGGCCCTGGCGACCTACGCCGACCGCACGATCGTCTTGTACG
Organism: Trebonia sp.; assembly: GCA_036276115.1. GTDB lineage: Bacteria > Actinomycetota > Actinomycetes > Streptosporangiales > Streptosporangiaceae > Trebonia. The sequence continues at coordinate 3,596 of DATBEM010000119.1, read as the reverse complement.
CCGGACGGCACCGGCCCATGGCCGACCTCAACGGCCTCAACTACGTCGAGCTCAACGGCGCGGCCGGCTGCCTCGACAAGGTGATCAGCCGCCTGAAGACGGCCGGCTGCCAGGTGAGCGACGCGGCCCCGACCCGCCGCGCCCGCGCCCGCTTCCGCAACCTCGCCGCCTACCAGCGCAGCCCGGCCGGATAGCTCCGAACGGGCCGCCGCGATCACGACGGCGGGCCGCTGGCCTCGGGGAGCGCGCCGGCAGCGCTGCCGGCCGCCGCTCCGAGCAGGGCCAGGACCTTGTCCGGGGCGGCCACCAGGTGCGGGGCGTTGTTGAGCACGAGCTGCTGGTGCGTGCTGAGCTTGCAGACGAACGGCGTCCCGCCGGACTTCACGATCAGGACCACCCCGAGGTAGATCACCGCGTCGGGCGTGTGCCGCAAGCTGGTCAGCAGCGGCCCCACGTTCGCCATCCACAGGGCCGCCACCTCGGCCTCCCGGGCCCGGACGAGCTCCAGGTCGGCCCGCAGCGCGGCCGCCTCCAGCGCGGCTCGCCCGGCCGGGGACTGCGCCGCCTGGGCGAGCGCGGCCCGCATCCGGCGGGACCACGACCCCAGCACCGGCTCGTCCCGCCCGGTGATGACCAGCCCGGCCACGGCGAGCAGGTCCGCCACGGCCTGTTCGACCCGCTCGTGCCCGGCCTCCTCGCTGAGGTAGATCGTGACTGGCACGAACGCCGCCGGGCCCGGCTGCCCGCCCGCGCGCTCCCCGGCCTCGCCGCCCGGGCGCGAGAGCTCGCGCAAGACGGTGGCCGCCGCCGTGAGCTGGGCGCGCACGCCATCGGGCGGTACCTGCGACTGCGCTCCGGAGCTGTACCGGACGGGGCCGAGGACGGCGAGTGCCTGCACGGCCGTGCGCAGGGCGGCCCCGTCGTCGTCGGCGACCGCCCGCAGCACGGCCATGGCCACCCGGTCCACGTCCGCCCAGCGGACGGCGGGGAGCCGCCACTGCCCCGCCAGCCGCAGCAACGGCACCGCCCCGGCCGCGTCGTCACTAGTCACTGGCACTTTCTCGGCATCTGGCATGGGGGCCTTCCACGGTGGCGCGCATCCGGGCAGCCAGGCGACCGGGGGAGGCCCCCGGTCGCCTGGCATTACCCGGTCAACGCAACCACCCCCCGGCCGCCGGCGAAATGCCGCGTCGCTTCCCGGTCGCTTCCACTTCGCGACCTCCTGCGCGAGCGCCGACCCGGACGCGGCACGGGACGGTGGGTATGCTCGCGGCGTGCAAGCCGGCCGCGAGTTGCGACGAGAGCCGTTCCCCCTGCGCGGGCGGGCCGCGCTGGTGACGGGGGCCAGCCGCCGGGCCGGGATCGGCTACGCGGTCGCGCGGCGGCTCGCGGCGCTCGGCGCGAGCCTGTTCCTGCACCATTACGCGCCCCATGACCGGGACCAGCCGTGGGGGGCTGACCCGGGCGGCGTCGCGGCCGTCCTCGACGGCGTGGCGGGCATGCTCGCCGGGGGCGCTCGCCTGGGCGAGGCCGAGCTTGACCTCGCCGGCCCGGACGCGCCCCGCCAGCTCATCGCCCGGGCGGCGGGCGAGCTCGGGCACCTGGACATCCTCGTCGCCAACCACGCTCGCAGCGGCGGCGACGGCCCGCTCGGGACGCTGGACGCGGCGATGCTCGACGCGCACTGGGCCGTCAACGCGCGCGCCTCGATCCTGCTGGCCCAGGAGCTCGCCGCCGGGCACGACGGCCGCCCGGGCGGCCGGATCATCCTCCTGACCTCCGGCCAGGACCTCGGGCCGATGCCGGGCGAGGTCGCCTACGCCGCGAGCAAGGGCGCCCTCGCCTCGGTCACCGCGACGCTGGCCGACGCGCTCGCCGCCCGGGGCATCACCGTCAACGCGGTCAACCCGGGCCCGGTCGACACCGGCTACGCGACCGGCGCCGCCCGCGAGGCGGTCCGCCGCCAGTTCCCGGGCGGGCGCTGGGGCGCCCCCGACGATCCGGCCCGGCTGATCGCCTGGCTGGCCACCGACGAGGCCGCCTGGGTCACCGGCCAGGTCATCTCGGCCGAAGGCGGCTTTCGCCGGACCTCCCGGTAGATCGGGCTGGCGACCCTGATCGGGTCCGTCCGCGCGATCAGCCCCCAGCTCCCGGACATAGGCGACGTCGTCCTGGTAGACGGCGTCGGTCGCGGGCGGCAGCGTCCCGGCGATCAGCGGCTCGATCACCGGGCGCACGCGCGGCTCGCCCAGCTTGCTGACGAGCGAGTCCAGGTGGGTAGCGCGGGCGACGATCAGCCGCTCCTTCGCCATGTCCATGTGGTCGGCGGTGATCGCGGCCGTCGGCCCGACGTGCATCTGGTCGATGATCTCCCACGCCAGCCGGTTGACCAGCCAGGGCCGGCCCCGGGTGTAGCTCCAGGCCCGCTCGAGGCGGGGAAGGCATGTGCCCGGTAATCGAAGCCGTCGCGCAACTGACGCAACACCGCCCGCAGGGGGTCGCCTGCCAGCGTGCCGATCTCGTCGAAGGCCAGTACCAGCGGCAGCGGGCACCTTACCGCCCAGTCCTGCAGCCCTTCGAATATCCGCGATCCCGTGGGCGCGCTCGGCCATGGATCAGGCGGCAGCCATTCGGGCGGGAAGCCCATGCTCCGGGCGCCCGCGCAATCGAGTTCAGCACGCTAGCCTCGGCCCGCTCAACATGATCGCGGGCGGTCTTGGCGGTCTCGCAGGAGAACCGCAGGGCGACGTGCTTGCCCTCGGCCGTCAGTTCGCGGGCAAGCGCCGTCATCGTGGTCGTCTTGCCAGTCTGCCGGGGCGCGTGGACGAGGAAGTACTGCTGGCGATCGACCCATTGCCGGGCGTCCGGCAGCCGCCACGGTAGCCCATTGCGGGCGGCCCGCCCCGCTATCCGCGCCGGGCCGGCCCGGCGGCCGGGCGCGGGTTCCTGAAAGGCCAGTGCCTGGCCGTCAGGAGCCTGCTAGCAGCGCGCGGACCCACTCGTGGAAGGCGGCGATGTGGTGCTCGCTGGGGACCAGGACCCCGCCGTCGCGGTAGGCGCGCGAGGTCATCGACGGCTGGGTCCGCTCGCAGGCGTCGAAGTCCTGCCGGTTGACCCGGTCGAACAGCTCGACCGAGCGGGACAGGTCGTGGCCCGCCGCGACGACGGCCGGGTCGAACAGCCAGTCCGCCACCACGATCGTCCGGTCGGCCGCCAGCGGGGTCATCCGCAGCGTGATCACGTGGTCGGGCACCAGGTTGATGAAGGCCTGCGGGCGGATCGTGATCGCGTAGTACCGGCGGTCCTGCTCCGGGGCCAGGCCCGGCAGCACCCCGAAGCCGGCGCTGCCGTCAACCGTGAACCCCTGCGCCCGGTCGGCGAACGCCGCCCCGTGCCCGACGTAGTACTGGGCCGCGAACCCGCCCGCGAACTCCGGCAGCACGCTCGTCAGCTCGGGATGGATCGGCGCGCAGTGGTAGCACTCCATGAAGTTCTCGACGATCAGCTTCCAGTTGGCCGCAACGTCGTAGACGATCGTGTGCCCCGTGCGCAGCCGCCCGAGCTGCCAGTCCGCGACCCGGCCGGCGTCGCCGAGG
>DATBEM010000118.1:0-5015 GCA_036276115.1 Trebonia sp. | reverse complement strand
TACGGGGTGCTCACCCTGTGCTTCGCCGAAGGGCTGCGGCGGTCGGGCGCCGCCGGCGGGTGGGGATGGCGGCTCCTGGTCATCGCCGGGCTGGGCCTGCTCGTCATCGGGCCGATCCGGACCGACCCGATCCTCGGCTTCCCGGCCGGCCGGGAAGCCGTCACCACCGCGACCGGCACCGTGCACACGCTGGCCTCCCTGGTGGTGTTCCTGGCGTTCCCGGCCGCGATCGAGCGCGAGCGGTCGGGCCCGCGCAAGCCACCCGGCTTACCGCCCGGGCCCTGGCGCTGGCCGCGAGCGGGCAGCTCAAGCCGCTCATCGGCCAGGCCTTCTCCCTGGACCAGGCGGCCGACGCCCACCGGGCCATCGAGTCCAGGATCGCGGCCGGCAAGACGCTGCTGGAGGCCTGACGCCGCCAGGCGCCCGGCCCCGGTGAATCCGGCGCGGGCCGGGGCGCTGCCGTCGATTAGGCACTGTCCCTGATCGGGCACTGTCCCCGATCGGGCACTGTCCCCCGGTTGCGCCCAGCCCTCGGCTGCGTATACTCGTTTACGAGTAGATACTCGTGGACGAGGACTCGGCCACGAGCGGGCGAGCGGGCAACCGGGCGGTGAGGTACATGGCGAAGCGGCGCAAGGTCGGCAACCTGCTGGCGCTCGCGCTGCTGTCCCTGCTGGGGCAGCAGCCGATGTACCCCTACGAGATGGCCCAGACGCTCCGCGCGCGGGGCAAGGACCAGTCGATGAAGATCAACTGGGGGTCGCTCTACACCGTCGTCCAGAACCTGGAGAAGAACGGCTTCATCGCGGCGGTCGCGACCGAGCGCGAGGGGCGCCAGCCCGAGCGGACCACGTACCAGATCACCCAGGCCGGGAAGGCCGAGCTCGCCGACTGGCTCCGCGAGCTCGTCAGCGTCCCCGAGTGGGTGCCGACCCCGTTCGAGGCGGCCCTGTCCGAGGCGGCCGGGCTGGGGCCGGATGACCTGCTGAACCTGCTTGGCCAGCGGCTGACCGCCCTGGACGCGGCCAACTCGGGCCTGCGCGAAGAGCTGGACGGGCTGGTCCGGCTGATGCCCCGGCTGCTGCTCATCGAGCTTGAGTACAAGCTCGCGGTGCGGCTGGCCGAGGCGAGCTGGGTCCGCCGGGTCGTCACCGAGATCGCCGACGGCACGTTCGGGGACCTGGACCTCTGGCGGCGGATGATCGAGACCGGCGAGGTCCCGCCCGAGATCAGGGAGCTCGACGAGCAAGCGCGGAAGAGGGTGGCCGGCTCCGGCAGTGCCTGAATAGAGTCGGCCCCGCGCATGGTGCGGCAACACCAGGCGCAGGGCCGCGCGACCCAAGTCAACCCAGTCCCGTGCGAGACGGTATCCGGTCCTGACAAGGCCCACTGAGCAGTGTAACCGGAACCTCCTCGCGGGACCCGATCACGCGCCCTCGCGTGATAACAGCAAGAGGAGATTCCACGTCATGCCCGACGAACCTGCTGTCGAGGCCCGGGGCCTCGTCAAGACCTACCCGCTGCCAGGCGGCGGCAAGAAGGGGCGCCTGCGCGCCCTCGACGGCCTGGACCTGACGGTCGCCCGCGGGGCCATCGCTGCCCTGGTCGGCCCGAACGGCGCCGGCAAGTCCACCACCGTCAAGATCCTCACCTCCCTTGCCCGGCCGGACGAGGGCAGTGCCCGCGTCGCCGGGGTCGACGTCCTGGCCGCGCCCGCCGTCGTCCGCCGGCTCATCGGGGTGGTCGGCCAGCGCTCCGGGGCCGACCCCAGTGCGACCGGCCGGGAGAACCTGATCCTCCAGGCCCACCTGTTCGGCCTGCCCGCCACCGAGGCCCGCCGCCGGGCCGACGAGCTGCTGGAGCGGTTCGCCCTGGCCGACGCGGCCGGCCGCTTCGTCAAGGGCTACTCCGGCGGCATGCAGCGCCGCCTCGACGTCGCCCTCGGCCTGGTCCACCGGCCCCGGATCCTGTTCCTGGACGAGCCGACCACCGGCCTGGACCCGCAGGCGCGGGCGGCGCTCTGGCAGGAGATCAGCCGCCTGGCCGCCCACGAGCAGCTCACGGTGGTGCTCACCACCCACTACCTGGAGGAGGCCGACCGCCTGGCCGACGCGGTGGCGGTCATCGACGACGGCAAGGTCGTCGCCGAGGGCACGCCCGCCGAGCTGAAGGAGCGCGCCCGGGCCCGCACCCTGGACGACGTGTACCTGCACTACGCCGGCCGCCGCTTCGACATGGCGGAGGTGACCCGCGCATGACCGCCGTCACCGCCCCGGCCGGGGCCGCTCCCGCCGCCGGCCACCCGCTGGCGGACACGTACTACCTGACCGGCCGCAAGCTGCACGCCCTGGTCCGCCAGCCGTACGTGCTCGCGTTCAGCGTCATCCAGCCTGCGATCTGGCTGTTCCTGTTCGGCGAGCTGTTCCACAAGGTCATCGACATCCCCGGGTTCGCCTTCCACGGGTCGTTCCTGGCCTACCTGGTGCCCGGGGTCGTCGCGATGAACGCGATGTCCAACAACATGTGGGCGGGCATGGGCATGCTGGAGGAGATCGAGCGCGGCACCCTCAACCGCCTCCTCGTCACCCCCGCCAGCCGGATCGCGATCATGAACGCCGGGGTGGCCGAGCAGGCCGTCGGCACCGTCGTGCAGACGCTCATCATCGTGTTCCTGGGCCTCGCCGGGGGAGCGCGCTACCCCGGCGGCGCCCTCGGCGTGCTGATCCTGGCGATCGCCGCGGCGGCGGTCGGGATCTTGTGGGGCGCCCTGTCGAACGTCGCGGGCATGCTGCTGCGCTCCCGGGAGGCGATCATCGGCGTGTACACGTTCTTCATGCTGCCGCTGATGTTCCTGTCCTCGGCGTTCATGCAGCCGGGCTTCATGCCCGGCTGGATGCAGGCCATCGCCTCCCGCAACCCGCTCAACTGGGAGGTGCAGGTCGGCCGGTCGGCCCTGTCGGCCACGCCCGACTGGGGCGGCATCGGCGTCCGCCTCGGCGGCCTGGTCGTCCTGGCGATCATCGCGGTCGCGATCTCGGTGACGACGTTCCGGTCCTACGCCCGCAACGCCTGACCCGCTGGCGGCCCGCGCCCCGCGCGCTGGCAGGCCGGTGCCCGAAAGGGCCCGGCCTGCCAGGAATGTGGCAGCCCGCACGCCTTGTTCACTAGGAAACCTTGTTTACTGGAAAACCTAGTTGCCCAGGGACCCCGGCCGCCACGAGCATGTTGGCCGGTAATCGGTTCATGCGCACCGGTTGCCCGAAATGCCAGCGCGCGGGGTCAGTGCCTGGTTACCATGACGACACGCCGGACTATCGCCGAAGAGACCACATGACGCCAACGGTGGACAGACGCACTCGTGACCAGGCCTCCCGGGCAGGCGCCCACCGCTTCTTCCTGAGGGCGCTGCCCTATGTCGTCATGGGCGCGATCGTCGGCGTCGAGCTCTCGCCGCAGGCGTACATGGGGTTCCTGGCCCTGCTGTCGCTCGGCCCGGCCCTCGCCTCGGTCTCCCGGGGCGCGGTCGCGACCGCGCTCATCGGGGTGGAGGCCCTCGTCCTGTGCGCCGCCGTCTCCTGGTACGACGAGTTCTACCGGATGGAGCACGGGTCGGTCTCGTTCGTCGCCATCATCGGCGTGACCGCGGTCGGCGTGGTGGCGAGCGCGGGCCGCCAGCGCCGGGAACGGCAACTGGCCGACATCCGGGTGGTCGCCGAGGTCGCCCAGGCGGTCTTGCAGCGCCCCGCCCCGCGCGAGGTGCCGGGTGCGCAGATCGCGGTCCGCTACATGTCGGCGACGGCCGCCGCCCGCATCGGCGGGGACCTGTACGAGGTCATCGCGACCCCCGAGCGGGTGCGCCTCATCCTCGGCGACGTGCAGGGCAAGGGCGTCGCCGCGGTGCGGACGGCGAGCATGGTGGTGAGCTCGTTCCGGGAAGCGGCCTACGACGCCGACGACCTGCCCGAGATCGCCGCCCGGATCGAGCGCAGCCTGCGCCACCAGGCTCCCGAGCAGGAGTTCGTGACCGCCGTCCTCGCCCAGCTGACCCCCGGCAGCGGCCAGATCGAGATCCTGAACTGCGGGCACCCGTCGCCGATGCTGGTCCGCGACCGGACCGCCCTGCCCGCCGACCCGCTCGACCCGGGCCTGCCGCTGGGGCTGTCCTGGCTCGCCGACGGGGAGCGCCAGACCGACAGCTGGCAGTTCGGCCCGGGCGACCAGATCCTGTTCTACACCGACGGGATCAGCGAGGCCCGCGACAAGGCCGGCCGCTTCTACCCGCTGGCGCAGTGCGGGGCGATCTTGTCCGCCGGCGAGCCCGAGGCTGCCCTGGACCTGCTCCGCGACCGCGTCGTGAAGCACGTGGGCCACACCCTGACCGACGACGCGGCGATGCTCCTGGTCAAGAGCACCGCGCTGCTGCTCCCGGCCGCCCCGCGCCCCGGGGCGGCCGCCAGGAACGGCAAGCACGCCAAGCACGCCAAGAGCGGCGACGCCCCGGGCCAGTTCCCGGCCGGGAACGACCGCCTGACCGCCCCGGACGCCCGGCTGCCCGGCCGGAGCGGCGTCCTGGTCGGCAACAACGCCGCGCTCGCCGCCCCGGACGATGTCGTCATCGTCAAGGCCCCGCCCGCGCCCGGCCAGGACGGCCGCACCATCGTCTAACGCATGCCCGGGCGTTCCCCGGCTACGCGGCACCGGCGAACGCGGGGCGGGGGAACGCGGGGCGGGGGAACGCGGGCCCGGCGAACGGGGGGCCGGCCCCCGGCTTAGCCCGGCCCCGTGCCGCCCCATGGTCCCCGGAGCTGGCCGGCGCCAGGTCCGCCGCGCGTCAGACGGCGATGCGCGGCGCGAGCCCGTGGTTGCCGCCGTCCTGCTTCACCAGGGCGAACCACAGCGCCAGCAGCCGTCCACCGGCGGCGTCGCGCTGGCGTCGCCAGCGAAGTCCGGCTCCAGCCCGGTGGCCCCGATCAGTTCCCCCGGCTACGGCCCGGGCGCCCGGGCCGCCCACGCCC
>DATBEM010000117.1:0-15061 GCA_036276115.1 Trebonia sp. | reverse complement strand
CAAATCGGCTGCCGGGCCCCGTACGGGCCTGTACCCGCAGGTCAGGAGTTGGTCGGGAAGCCCAGGTTGATGCCGCCGTGGCTCGGGTCGAGCCAGCGCTGGGTGACCGCCTTGCCGCGGGTGAAGAACTGGACGCCGTCCGCGCCGTAGGCGTGGGTGTCGCCGAACAGGGAGGACTTCCAGCCGCCGAAGGAGTACGCGGCGGCCGGGACCGGGATCGGCACGTTGATGCCGACCATGCCGACCTCGACCTCGTTCTGGAACCGGCGCGCGAGCGCCCCGTCGGTGGTGAAGATCGCGGTCCCGTTGCCGTAGGGGCTGGCGTTGACGAGGTCGAGGGCAGCGTCGAAGGACGGCGCCCGGACCACGCTGAGGACCGGCCCGAAGATCTCATCCCTGTACACCGAGGAGTCGACCGGCACCTGGTCGAACAGGGTCGGGCCGAGCCAGAATCCCTGCGGGCTGCCGTCAACTGGCGTCGCGCGCCCGTCAACGACCAGCTTGGCGCCGGCCGCCGTCCCGGCGTCGAGGTAGGAGGCGACCTTGTCCCGGTGCGCCCCGGTGACCAGCGGGCCCATGTCGCAGCCGCGGCGGCCGTCGCCGGTCCGCAGCGGCCCCATGCGCTCGGCGATGCGGGCGACGAGGTCATCGCCGGCCGGGTCGACCGCCACCACGACCGAGACCGCCATGCAGCGCTCCCCGGCCGACCCGAAGCCGGCCGACACGGCCGCGTCGGCGGCGGCGTCGAGGTCGGCGTCGGGCGTGACCACCATGTGGTTCTTCGCCCCGCCGAGGGCCTGCACCCGCTTGCCGTGGGCGGTGCCGGCCTCGTACACGTGGCGGGCGACCGGGGTCGAGCCGACGAAGCTGACCGCGCGGACGTCGGGGTGGGTCAGCAGCGTGTTGACCGCCACCGCGTCGCCCTGGAGCACGTTGAACACCCCGGCTGGCAGCCCCGCCCGCGCCCAGCACTCGGCCAGCAGCAAGGACGCGGACGGGTCCTTCTCGCTCGGCTTGAGGACCACCGCGTTGCCGCAGGCGATCGCGATCGGGGCGAACCACAGCGGGACCATCGCCGGGAAGTTGAACGGGGTGATCAGGGCGCACACCCCGACCGGCTGCGGAATCGACGTGACGTCGATCTGGGTGGACACGGACTCGGAGAACTGGCCCTTGAGCAGGGCGGGGATCCCGCAGGCGAACTCCACCACCTCGATGCCGCGGGCGAGCTCGCCGTCGGCGTCGGCCAGCACCTTCCCGTGCTCGGCGGTGATGGCGGCCACGATCTCCGCCCGGCGCTCCAGCAGCGCCGCCCGGAAGTCGAACAGGACGCGGGCCCGGGTGGACAGGGTCGCCAAGCGCCACGACTGCCAGGCGGCGCGGGCGGCGGCGACGGCGGCGTTCGCGTCGGCCTCGGAGGCGAGGTCGACCAGCCCGGTCACGGTGCCGAGGGCGGGGTCGTACACCTCCCCCTGGCGCCCGGCCTCCCCCGCCCAGCGCTCGCCGTTGATCCAGTGGGTGATGCGGGACACCCCGGCCGCGGTGCTTGCCGGCTCGCTCGCGAGCTCGCTCACGCGCCCGCCTCCGCGTTGACGGCCCGTAGCGCGTCCACCAGCAGTCCCAGGCCCTCGCGGGCTTCGGCCTCGGTGATCGTGAGCGGCGGGGCCATCCGCAGCGCGTGGCCGTACAGGCCGCCCTTGCCGATGAGCAGGCCGCGCTCGCGGGCCGCCTCCAGGGCGCGGGCGGCCAGGGCCGGGGCGGGCTGGCGGGTGGCCGGGTCAATCAGTTCGACCGCGAACATCAGGCCCTTGCCGCGCACGGCGGCGACGATGGGCACGTCCCCGGCGGCCGCGCGCAGGCCGCTGGTGATGATCTCGCCGGTGCGGGCGGCGTTGGCTTGCAGGTCGTGGGACAGCAGGTAGTCCAGGGTGGCGTTGGCGGCCGTGGTGGAGACGGGGTTGCCGCCGAACGTGGAGATCCCGTTGCCGCGGATCGAGTCCAGCACGTCGCCCCGGCCGACCACGCCGCCGATCGGGAACCCGTTCGCCAGGCCCTTGGCGAACGTCATCATGTCGGGGACGACGCCGTGGTTGCCGATGCCCCAGAAGCTGCTCCCGGTGCGGCCCCAGCCGGTCTGCACCTCGTCGGAGATCAGCAGGATGCCGTGCTCGTCCAGGACTTCCTTGTACGCCGCGAACAGGCCGTCGGGGGCCATCGTGAACCCGCCGACGCCCTGGATGGGCTCGGCGATCAGCGCGCCGATGTCGGCCGGGCTGATCCCGGCCAGGACCGCGCGCAGGTCGGTGACGCACTCGGCGATGTACTGCTCGTCGCTGAGCTGGCTGTACATGCCCTGGGTGCGGTCGGTGCCGTGCAGGTACTGGACCCCGAACGGCTCGTGGCCGCTGGGCCGCCAGGCCGCGTTCCCGGTGATCGCGATGGTGGCGAAGGTGCGCCCGTGGTAGCTGTTGCGCATCGCCAGGACCTGGGTGGCCTTGCGGGCCGACAGCGCGGCCGACAGCGCGACCTCGTTGGCCTCCGAGCCGGAGTTGGTGAAGAACACCTTGGCGTCGGCGATGCCGGACAGGCGCGCGATCTTCTCGGCCAGCTCGACCTGGCTGCGGATCAGGTACAGGGTCGAGGTGTGCACGACCCCCCGGGCGAGCTGGCGCTCGACCGCCTCGCGGACCTCGGGCACGTCGTAGCCGAGCATGTTGGTCAAGATCCCGGCGAAGAAGTCCAGGTAGCTCTGGCCCTGGGAGTCGGTGACGCGGACCCCCTTGCCGCTGGCGATCTCGATCGGCTCGTCGTAGTAGGTGCCGACCCAGCTGGGGATGACCGCGCGGTGGCGGGCGAGGAGATCAGACATGCTCTCAGTCTGCCCCGCGCGGGCGGGCCAGCCTAGCGACAAGATGTCAGCGATTCTGGGGCGTTCTTTACACGTTGTATCGTGATGGCATGCCGCTGACCTTGCGTGATGTCCTCGCCCTGGACGCGGTGCGGGCCGGCGCCCCGGTGGTGCTGGCGGCCGGGGACCAGCTGGACGAGCCGGTCCGCTGGGTCCACTCGGCCGAGATCTCGGACGTGGGCCGCTTGCTGCGCGGGGGCGAGCTGGTCCTGGCGACCGGGATCGGGCTGCCGGCGTCGGCCGCCGGGCTGGCCGCCTACGTCGCCAGCCTGGCTGAAGCCGGGGTCGCGGGCCTGGCGGTCGAGCTGGGCCAGCGGTACTCCGGCGCGCTGCCGCCTGCCCTCGTGGCGGCCGCCCGCGACCACGGCGTGCCGCTGGTCGCGTTCGAGCGCGAGGTGCCCTTCGTCGAGATCACCGAGGCGGTCCACGCCCGCATCATCGACGCCGAGCGGGCGGCGGCGAGCTCGGCCCTGGGCCGGCTGCGGGCCCGGCAGGCCGAGTCGGTCGAGCGCCAGGCGCACCGGACGCTGCTGGCCGACATCATGGCGGGCGCGGACCCGGCGGCACTCACCGCCCGGGCGCGGGCGCTGGGCATCCCGGTCACCGGGCGGCAGCTGGTCACGCTGGTGGCGCGGGCCCCCGGGGCCGGGCCGGGGCTGGCCGGGGCGACCATCGCCTTGGGCATCGCCGAGGCCCTGGCCGCCGCGACCCGCGCCGCGGGCGTCCCGGCCCTGGTCGCCCCGCTGGACGACACCCGGACGGCGGCGCTGCTGTTCCTGCCGGCCGCCGGCGACGCCGGCCGGGTGCTAGGGCAGGCCTGCGCGCGGCTGGCCGCCGCCGGCGCCCCCGGCCCGCCGGTGATCGGCGTGGGATCCCCCGCCGCCACGATGGCCGACGCGCGGCGGTCGTTCCTCGACGCCCGGGAGGTCGCCGACACGGCCCCGCCCGACGGCGGCCTCCCCTACTACCGGCTGCCCGACCTGCGGCTGCGGGGGCTGCTGCACATGCTGCGGGGCGACCCGCGGCTGGCCGCCTTCGCGATGCGCGAGCTCGGCCCGCTGCTCGCCCACGACGCCGCCCACGGCACCCGGCTGGCCGATGACCTGGCCGCCTACCTGGCCACGGGGGGCAACAAGGCCGCGGCGGCCGCCCGCGCGCACCTGACCCGGCCCGCGTTCTACGCCCGGCTGCGGCTCATCGAGCACGTCCTCGGCCACGACCTGGACTCTCCCGAGTCCCGCACGTCCCTGCACGTCGCCCTGCTGGCCCTCGGCCCGGCCGCGCGTTAACCCGCTCGTCTCGGACCTTTCACGGACCCGGTCCCGGAGGCGGGCACGGCGCCCGGATCCTTGCCCGTTAACCGCGTCAACCGCACCGCCGACGCTACCGGCGCCCGGCCGCGAACGAGGCCCGGCTCCGGGTACCGTCTCGCTCGGCGAGCCGGGCCTTATTGAAAGGGAAAAATATGGGCATGAGGGGAGGCAGGTCAGTCGGCCAGCCGGGCCGGGAAGCCGCCGGTCGCGATCGGCCCCCAGCTCACGGGGGTGACGCGCAGCAGCGACTTGTCCTGGGCCACCATCGCCGCGCGGTACCCGGCCCAGTCGGGGTGCTCGCCGGAGATCGACCGGAAGTACTCGACTAGCGGCTCGACCGCCTCGGGGATGTCGAGCACCTCGGCCGTGCCGTCGACCTGGACCCACGGGCCACCGAAGTCATCGGACAGGAGCACGACGCTCACCCGGGCGGGGTCGCGGCGGGCGTTGGCGGTCTTGGCCCGCTCGGGGTAGGTCGCGATCACGATCCGCCCGTCGGCGTCAACGCCGCAGGTCACCGGGGATGCCTGGGGGCGGCCGTCCCTGCGCGTGGTGAGCACGATCGCGTGGTGCCGGATGCGGATAAAATCGAGCAGCTCGTCCCGCGAGGCGACGGTATTCGTCGCGATCTTCCTGGCCACGGCCCCGACCTTACCATCGCCCCGACCGGGGCTATCTGGTCGCATCCGGCAGATTGTGGTGAATACTCGACGGCGCGGTCCGGAGCTGCCAGTATGACGTTCGACAATCTGCGGTTTTCATGGGGCGGGAGGCTCTGATGGCCGACGAACCTTCGCGGCCGTCCTCCGGAATGCCAGCGGGGCTCGCCCCAGGCACCGTGGTGGCGGGGTACCGGGTCGAGGAGCAGATCGGGGCGGGCGGCATGGCCGTCGTTTACCGCGCCCGCGACGTGCGGCTCGGCCGCCCGGTCGCCCTGAAGGTGCTCTCCCCCGGGCTGGCGAGCGACGATGAGTTCCGCACCCGGTTCATCCGCGAGTGGGGCGCGGCCACCGCCGTCGAGCACCCGCACATCATCCCGGTCTACGGCGCTGACGATGCGATGGGCATCTTGTACATCGCGATGCGGCTGGTCAACGGGGGCGACCTGAGCTCGCGGGTCCGCCAGGGCGGGGCGCTGGACCCCGCCGTGGCGTCGGCCTTCATCTCGGCGGTGGCCTCGGCCCTGGACGCGGCGCACGCGATCGGCCTGGTGCACCGCGACATCAAGCCGGGCAACATGCTGCTGGACTCGGCCTCCGGGCTGCGCGACCACGTCTACCTGTCGGACTTCGGGCTGACCAAGAACTCGCAGTCGGGCACCGCCCTGACCGCGACCGGCTCGTTCATGGGCACCCCCGACTACGTGGCCCCCGAGCAGATCAGCGGCGCCCACGTGGACGGCCGGACCGACCAGTACGCGCTGGCCTGCGTCGCGGTCCACCTGCTGACCGGCCGCCCGCCGTTCAACCGGACCGAGACGGTCGCCCTGCTGTGGGCGCACATGTCCGAGCCGCCGCCGTCGGTCTCCCAGCTGCGGCCCGGGCTGTCCTACGCGGTCGACGACGTCATCGCCCGGGCGATGGCCAAGGCACCGGACCAGCGCTACGGCAGCTGCGGCCAGTTCGCCAGCGCCCTGCACCAGGCCCTCGGCGTGGACCTGGGCAGCGTCCCGCCCGTCAGCGCCGGCCCGGGCGGCACCGTGCTGTCGCCGCACAACCCCGTCTCCGATCCCCGGCCGGCCCCGGCCGCGGCGCCCTCCTGGATGGGGGGCGACCCGACCCGGGCGGCGGGGCCGAGCTATGCCGGGCCCGGTTCCCCCGCGCCGCGGACGGCGGCCCCGTCGGCGTTCACCACGCCCCCGGCGTCCCGCTCGGCGTTCACCTCCCCGCCCTCTGGTTCCGGGCCGTCCGGCTCGGGGCAGTCTGGTTCCGGGCCGGCCAGCTCAGGGCCGGCCAGCTCAGGGCCGGCCAGCTCGCGGCCGTCCGGCTACGACCCAGGCGCGGCGAGCTACGGGCAGACGGCGAACTACCAAGGACCGGGATCGCCGGGCCGCCCGGGGCCGGGAGTCGAGCCGCCGACCGCCCGGATGCCGGAGCCGGGCGGGACGCCCGCCGGGGGGACCGTCCGCTGGGAACAGGGCCCCGCGTCCGGCACGAGCGACTACCGCCGGGACCAGTCCGCGCCCGGGCAGCTACCGGACCGTAACGCCGGCGTCCGGCCGGCGGGCGGGCCGCCGTCCGGCGCCCCCCAGTACCCGGCCCGGCGGGAGCCCGGCCTGAGCCCGGGCGGGTACCGGCCGGCCGCGTTCGAGCCGCTGCGGCACACCGACGTGGGCCTGGACCCGTCCAAGCAGGCGGCCGACCGCAGCTCGGTGAGCACCCTCGGCCACAGCTTCCCGTGGCGCCCGGCCCTGATCGTGGTCGGCGTGCTGGTCGTGCTGCTGGTGCTGTTCCTCATCTCCAAGGCGTAGGCCGTGTCCGGCCGGTCATGGCAGCCTGGTGATGGTGGCGAGGATGGCGCGGTTGATTCTGGCAGGCGCTGGCCTCCCGGGGGAGATCTTGGAAGATTTCCCCCGCCAGGGCGGGAAAATCTTCCGGAACCGGGAGATCCTCCACGCAACCGCGTGAGGCAAGGACCGCAGGGGCCGGGCGAGGCGCCCGGGAGAACGGGCGGTACCGGGGCCGTCGTCCCGGCTCCCGCGTCCGTCCGCGCCGGCGCGCCGGCCCGTCGGCCACCGAAGATCGCCAGGACACGCACTGGCTGCCAGTAGCGGATCCGCGCGGGCATGACCGATCATGTCGGTCATGCCCGCGTCCGTTACCCTCGCCGTCCTGGGCGCCGCCATCACCCACGCCATCTGGAACGCGCTGGCGCACCGGATCAAGGACCAGGTGGTGTCGTTCGCGCTGATCGGGATCGGGTCGATCGTCGTCGCGATCCCGCTCATCGTGGTGGCGGCCATGCCACGGGGCGGGGCGTGGCCGTTCCTGGCGGCGTCGGCCGCGATCCACGTCTTCTACATGCTGTTCCTGATGCGGTCCTTCACGCTGGGCGACTTTGGGCAGGTCTACCCGGTCGCCCGGGGCACGTCGCCGCTGGTGGTGACGGTACTGGCGGCCGCCTTCCTGGCCGAGTGGCCGACGGCGGCCCAGCTCGCGGGGGTGCTGGTGATCTCGGCCGGGATGGCCGTCCTGGTGCTGGCCGGGCGGCGCGGCGACGGCGGGGGCGGGGGCGGCCGCGGGGGCACGCCCAGCCGGGCGGCGCTGCTGGCGGCGTTCGCGACCGGGCTGACGATCGCCGCCTACACGGTGGTGGACGGCACCGGGGTACGGCGCTCGGGCAGCCCGGTCGGCTACATCGCCTGGCTCATGCTCCTGACCGGCCTCGGCGTCCCGGCCTGGGCCGCGGTCCGGCGGCGGCGCGAGCTACGGGCGGCGCCGCGCGCAATCCTCGCCTCGGGCCTGGCCGCCGGGGCGCTGTCGGTGCTGGCCTACGGCCTGGTCCTGTGGGCGCAGACGCGCGGGGCGCTCGCCCCGATCGCGGCCCTGCGGGAGACGAGCGTCATCTTCGGCGCGCTCATCGCGACGCTCGCGTTCCGCGAGCCGTTCGGCCGCGCCCGGATCGCCGCCGCGGTCGTCGTGGCGGCCGGGATCGTCATCCTGAGCCTGTAGCGCCCCGCCCCGCCCCGCCCCGCCGATGCCCGCCGGCGGCCTCTTGCTGTTATCAGATTCGGCCGTCGCGGGCCCCCGCTGCCCGCCCGGCGATCATGGGGCGGCCAGCGTCCCGGGTTATCCGGAAGGATTTTCCACGCCCTGGCGTGGAAAATCCTTCACAACCGTACTTTCTTACCGGAAAAAGGGCGACAGCCGCGGCGCGAGGGACGCATGCGCCGGGATGGCCGGCGCTCGCGGCCCCGGAAGCTGCGGCCTTGCCGGGCCCGGCCGGGGCAAGGGCCACGGCGAGGATCGCCCGGAAGCGCCTTGGCCGCCCCCGCAGGCGGCTTCTTGCTGTTATCAGGATGGTCGAAAACCCTTAGGAGCCACGGTGCCGCGATTGCTACCGTCACCGGGTGCGCCTCGCCGACATCCTCCCGGACTTGACGCCGCTGCGGACCTCACGGGACTTCCGGGCGGTGTTCGGCAGCCGTACCGCCGCCTACCTGGGGACGCAGGCGGCCGAGGTGGCGCTGGTCGTGCAGGCCAAGCAGCTCACCAATTCCCCCTTCGTGGTGGGCACGCTGGGCCTGGCCGAGCTGGTGCCGCTGCTGGTGTTCGGGTTGTTCGCCGGCGCGCTGGCCGACCGGCTCGACCGCCGGAAGGTCATCGTCTGGTGCGAGCCGGGCCTGGCCGCGTGCGCGATCCTGCTGCTGGTCAACGCCCTGCTGCCGCATCCGCTGCTGTGGCCGCTGTACGTCATCGCGGCGGCGATGATGTCGCTGTCAGCCCTGCAGCGACCCTCGTTCGAGGCCGCGATCCAGCGGCTGGTGCCGCCACAGCAGCAGACGGCGTCAGCCGCGCTGCTGTCGATCTCGATGAACGCCGTCGTCCTGGCGGGCTCGTCCCTCGGCGGGGTGCTGGCGATCACGCCCGGCCCGTACAGCGTCTACGCGCTGGACGCGGCCGGCTTCCTGGTGTCGTTCGCGCTGCTGACGCGGCTGCCGGCCATGCCCCGGCGCGCTCCGGGCGCGGGTGGCACGGGTGGCGTGGCCGGGGACGGCGGGGACGCGGGCAGTGGCGGCGGGGCACGGGCCATCGCGGCCGACATCCTGGTCGGGCTGCGGTACGCGGTGGGCCGCAAGGAGCTGCTGGGGTCCTACGTGGCGGACCTGATCGCGATGATCTTCGCCTACCCGAACGCGCTGCTGCCGTTCATGGCGGTCCTGGTGCACGCGCCGTGGGCGGCCGGGCTGCTGTTCGCGGCCCCGTCGGCCGGCGCCCTGCTGATGTCGCTGACCAGTGGCTGGATGCGGCGGGTGCGGCGCCATGGCCTCGCGATCACGGTGTCGGCCGGGTGCTGGGGACTGGCGATGGCGGGCCTCGGCCTCAGCTCCGGCATCGGCGTGGCCCTGCTGATGCTCGCGATCGCGGGCGGGGCGGATGAGGCGAGCGGGATCTTCCGCGACGTGCTGTGGAACCAGACGATCCCCAACGAGATACGGGGCCGGATGGCCGGGATCGAGATGCTCAGCTACGCGGCTGGCCCGCCCACCGGGCAACTACGCTCGGGGGCGGTGGCGGCCGTTGCCGGGATCCGGTTCTCGCTGGTCACCGGCGGCCTTGCCTGCGTCGCGGGCGTCGCGGTGGCCTGCGCGGCACTGCCCGCCTTCCGGCGCTACCGGGCCGCGCCGGGCTACCGTGGGGTAACCGCACCGGGCGCCACAACGGCACCCGGCGCCCCGCCGGGCGACGGCACTACGCTGGAGGATGGCGGGGCACTAGCAGCCCAGGAGGCACTCCATGAAGCTGAGCGCGCGTAACCAGATCCCGGCCCGGGTGACCGGCGTCAACTACGGCGAGGCGATCGCCAACGTCGAGCTGGACGCGAACGGCGTCCGCCTGGTCGCCTCGGTGACCGTCGAGGCGGTCAAGCAGCTCGGCCTGGCCGAGGGCAGCGAGGTCACCGCCATCGTCAAGGCGTCCGACGTGATCCTGGGCGTGGCGGACTAGGCCCTTCCCGGCCAGGGCGCACGCACCGGGCCGGGGCCGGCCCCGCCCGCTACCCTGGTGTGCCATGAGCGAGCCGATCGAGGAACCCAGCGGCGGCCCGGCCGGGAACCCCACCGTGATGGGGCTGCCCGAGTGGACGGTGCTCGCCGTCGTCAGCGAGCAGCCCACCCACGGCTTCGCGGTCGCCGCGCTGACCAGGCCGGACGGGGAGCTCGGCCGGGTCTGGCAGATCCCCCGGCCTGTCATCTACCGCGCGATCGGCCGGCTGGCCGACGCCGGGCTGATCGAGCCGCAGGGGACCGAGCCGGGCCAGGGGCCGCAGCGGACCATCTACGCCGCGACCGCCCGGGGCCGGGCGGCCATCGGCGGCTGGCTGGCGACCCCGGTCCAGCACGTCCGCGACATCCGGTCCCACCTGCTGCTGAAGCTAGCGCTGCTGTACCGCCAGGGCGCCGACCCCGGCCCGCTGATCGCGCGGCAGCGCGCGATCCTCGCCCCGATCGCGGCCGCCATCGGCGCCGAGGACCCGGCCGGCGGCTTCGACACCGTCCTGCTCGCCTGGCGCCGGGCCAGCGCCGCCGCCGCGATCGCGTTCCTGGACGACATCGCCGGCGCTCCCGCCAGCTAGGCATCGCCCGGCCGGGCGGCCTCGGGCGGGCGGCACACCGGGCGGGCGGCACACCGGGCGCCCCGGCCGGGCGGCACACCGGGCGCCCCGGCCGACCAGTGCGTAGTCATGGCATTACTCACGCCGACTTAGCCGTCGAGTTGGTTGGAAATCGGCCCGATTCGGGGCTTTTAGCAACCAACTCATCGGCTAAGTGCCGAAAGTAGCCGCCCGGCCGCCTGCGGGGCCGGGATGGCCGGGATGGCCGGGATGGCCGGGATGGCCGGGATGGCCGGATTACGCCGGGGCGCCGGCGGCGAGCGGCGCCCTAGGAGTCGAAGCCGAGGCCGAGGCGGTCCAGGGTGCGCAGCCACAGGTCGCGGCGGCCCTCGTTGCGGTCGGCGCGGGCGATGGAGGCGCGGGTCGCCTGGATGACCGCCGAGCGCAGTGGCTCGGGCGGGAACGGCACCGGCTTGCCGGTGACCAGGGGAAGCCGGGTCCGCTCGGTGCTGGCGCCATCCAGGAGGTCCAGCAGCACCTGGGCGGCGAAGCGGCTGGCGCCCACGCCGAGGCCGGTGTACCCGGCCGCGTAGGCGAGGCGGCCCTGGCGGGCGGTGCCGAAGAACGCCGAGAAGCGGCTGCAGGTGTCGATCACCCCGCCCCACGCGTGGGTGAAGCGCACTCCTTCGAGCTGCGGGAACATGGCGAAGAAGTGGGCCGCCAGCTTCGCGTGGACGGCCGGGCTGGCCGCGTAGTCGTCGCTGCGGCGCCCGCCGTTGTAGTAGACGGCGTCGTAGCCGCCCCACAGCACCCGGTTGTCCCGGGTGAGGCGGAAGTAGTGGAACTGGCTGCCCCGGTCGGACGCGCCCCGGCGCTGCGCCCAGCCGAGGCTGGCGAGCTGGGCGGCCGTGAGCGGCTCGGTCATGAGCACGTAGTCCCAGACCGGGACGATCCAGTTCCCGGTCCGGCGCAGCAGCGCGGGCGTGAACGCGCCGACCCCCAGGGCCACCCGCCGGGCGCGGACCGCCCCGTAGCCCGCCTCCAGGATCAGGCCCGCCTGCCTGGGCCCGGGCGCGGCCACCGAGCGGACCCGGGACTTCTCGTAGACGCGGACCCCGTGGTCAAGGCAGGCCTGGCGCAGGCCCCAGGCGAGGCGGGCCGGGTCGACCAGGGCGGTCCGGTTGCGGTAGCGGACGCCGCCGACATACGACGGGGAGTCGAGCTCGGCCCGGACCTCGCCCGCGCCGAGCAGGTCGGCGTCGTAGCCGAGAGCGCGGGCGGTCGCGACCTCCTCCTGCGCCCCCGCCATTTGCCAGGGAGCGGTCGCGACGCTGATCTCGCCGGTCGGGGCGAAGTCGCAGTCGATCTGGTACCGCCGGACAGTCGCGGCGATGGCGTCCAGGTTCTCCTCGCCCAGCCGCTCCAGCAGCGGCATGTCGGGGCCGAACCGCTCCAGCCCGTTGGCGACGCCGTGGGTGAGGCTGGCGGAGCAGAAGCCGCCGTTGCGGCCCGACGCGGCGTGCCCGGCCGCCTTGGCCTCCAGGACGACCACGTCGCGGGACGGGTCGCGCTCCTTGGCCAGCAGCGCGGTCCACAGCCCGGTGAACCCGCCGCCGACGACGGCCAGGTCGGCCTGCTGGCGCCCGGCCAGCGCGGGCAGCGGCGCGGGCGCGTCCGGCTGGTCCAGCCAGAACGACACGGGCCGGGCATCAGCCAGCGACCGGGCGACCTCGTCGGGCACGGTGAGCATCCCCGCACCCTACCCAATGACCCGGTCAGCCGCCTGCCTGCCCGTGCCCGGGCCGGGCGACGGGGATGCGTAGTGTGGCGGTATGCGAATGTGCGTCGTCGGGGCGGGGGCAATCGGGGGGTACGTCGCGGGGCGGGTGGCGCAGTCCGGTCTCGCTGACACGTCCGTGCTCGCCCGGGGGGCGACGCTGGCGGCAATCCGGGCCGGCGGCCTGGTGGTCGAGTCCGGCGGCGAGACGGTGACCGTTCCCCTGCGGGCGGCGGGCACCGCGGCCGAGCTGGGCACGCAGGACGTGGTCGTGCTGGCGGTGAAGGCGCAGGCCGCCCCGGGCGCGGCGGCGGCGGTGGCGGGGCTGCTCGGGCCGGAGACGGTCGTGCTGCCGGCGATCAACGGGGTGCCGTGGTGGTTCTTCGAGGGCTTCGGCGGGCCGTGCGCGGGCGTGCACCTCGACAGCGTGGACCCCGGCGGCGTCCTCGCGGCCGCCATCCCGGTCCGGCACGTCATCGGGACCGTGGTCCACTTCAGCTGCGACTCCCCCGCCCCGGGGGTCGTCCGCCACAACAGCTCGGACCGGCTGATCCTGGGCGAGCCATCCGGTGACACGGGCCCAGGGCGGCTGGCGGCGGTGGCGGAGCTGCTGGGCAAGGCGGGCTTCACGGTCGAGGTGTCGGGCGACATCCGCCAGAACGCCTGGTACAAACTGTGGGGCAACCTGACCATGAACCCGGTCTCGGCCCTGACCGGGGCGACCCTGGGCAAGGTGCTCGACGATGACCTGGTCCGGGCGTTCTGCGAGTCGGCGATGGGCGAGGCCCGCGAGATCGGCGCCCGGATCGGCTGCCCGATTAGCGAGCTGCCGGCCGACCGCAACGTGGTCACCCGCGCGATCGGCGACATCCGCACGTCGATGCTGCAGGACGCCGAGGCGGGCCGCCCGCTGGAGCTGGACGCCATGACCGGCGCGGTCCGCGAGATCGGCGCGCTCGCGGGCGTCCCCACCCCGTTCACCGACGCCCTGCACGGCCTGGCCCGCCTCGCCGAGCGAGTCCGCCTGGGCCGCTGACCCGGCGGTAAGCACGACGGGCGCGCACCAGTGGACGGCCCCCGCACCAGCATCCGAGAACCGCCTAGCCTCCCCCGCGCCCATCTTCGACCGAGCCCGGCTATGGCCGACAGCCCGGCTGGTAGCCTCGCCCCCGTGCCACGACTAGCCGACGACCCAGCACGCGACGAGCAGCTTGCCCGGCTACGCCATCTGCGCCCGCCGCCGCATCCTCCCTGAGCTGCCCGCCCTCAACGACGCGGGCCACCCTAACGGCCACACCCCTACAGCGCCTACCTCGCCTTCACCGCCCTCCTCGCCGGGTACCTGCGCGGAAACTCGATCGTCACCGCCGGCAACTCACGCAGCGACGACGAGCCCAACGTTAGTGACTACCAGGGCACCCCCGTCAACCACCAGCGGACCAAGAGCCACGAGCACGAGGCAGCCGCAGGCCGCTACCGCGATCAGTGGGCACCCGGCGCGCCCCGGTACTCCAGCCCGCTCAGGCCCCTGTACGAGCTTCAGATCATCCGCACCCTCAGCAGCCACCTCGACGCCTACCTGCGTACCGCGAGCTGCAACCGCACCAAGGGCCACGGGTGGTGCCGTCAGTGCGCTAAGTGCGCCTGGGTCTACCTCGCGACCGCCGCGCTGTTCGGTCACTCCACCGCGACTAGCAAGGCCGGCGGCGACATGTTCGCCGACGCGTCCCTCCCCCCCTACCTCGCCATGGCTGGCCTCGACGGCGACAAGCCATTCGAGTGCACCGGCACTGAAGGCGAAGTGCGTTCCGCCATCGCGGCCGCCGGAGCAGGCGGCCGCGACCACCCTGCCCTCACGCCCGCGCTGCGAGACGCCGCCATTACTGGCGCCCGGCCCCTGGACGTGCTCCTCAAGGACTGGGGCCAAGACGACCTCATGTCGCCCGCCCTCCGGGACCGCGTCCGCCGGGCCGCTTCCCGGTAACAAGTCCGGGCGCCGCGACGCGGCCCCCGCGCGAGGCCACGGCCGGCCTGGCGGCAGGCGACGGCGCGCGGGGACAAGGCCGCCTACCAGCGGGGTACCGTGCCTACTCCGGCCAGGACGTGGGCGCCGGTGAGGACGGGGCGCGGGGCGGGAGTGCCGGGGCGCCAGTCGGCGGCGAAGGCGAGGCCAGGCGGGGTGACGATGGTGGTGCCGCCGAAGAGCGACTCGAACTCCGCTGGCGTGTGGTTGTACAGCGGCCCGGCCGCGTACTGGCTGGTGAGGCGCTCGCCGACTTCCGGGGCCCCGCAGCCAGCGGAGATGATCAGCTGGCTGCCGGGCACCACCGACTCGGTGAACGAGCGCATGACCTCGCGCGCCTGGACGGCGGGCAGGAAGTGCAGCACCATCGCCGCGATGACGGCGACCGGCTGCCGGGGATCGATCAGGGCGATGACGTCGGGATGGTCGAGGATCGCGCGCGGGCGGGTGACGTCCCCCCGCACCGCGACGGTACTGCCGTCACCGGTCAGCAGTGCTGTAGCATGGACGACGACGACCGGGTCGCAGTCGACGTAGGCGACCCGGGCGCGGGGCAGGACCGACTGGGCCACCTGGTGGGTGTTGCTGCTGGTGGGCAGCCCGGAGCCGATGTCCAGGAACTGCGCTATCCCCTGGGCGGCGGCCCAGCGGACGGCGCGGCCCAGGAACTCCCGGTTCTGCCGCGCGAGCCGGGCCAGCTCGGGCGTCACCTCGATCAGCCGGGCCGCGTCGGCCCGGTCGGCCGGGAAGTTGTCCTTGCCGCCCAG
>DATBEM010000116.1:0-17173 GCA_036276115.1 Trebonia sp. | reverse complement strand
TCCCCTACCACCCGCTGCGGATCACCACCAGCGGCGGCGGCCTCACGGTCGAGTACGCCGCGCCCAGCCCCCTGGGCCTCCTGGACGGCTCCTGACCGTCAGGGCAGTGCTCCCCTAGTGCAGAGCTCCGATGATGATCTTGGCCATGGCGGTGTCGTGCGAGTAGTCGCCATTCAGCTCGGCGTGCGTCAGGCCGGAGATCTCGACGCAGGTGCCGCCCTGCTTGACGACAATGCCAATCTGGTAGCCGAAGGCGGCATCGCCGACCCCGGTCACGCTCGTGCCCGGCCCCTCCGCCTGCCGGAGCTGGTCATAGCAGCCGGCGAGCGAGATCACGCTCACCGTGAGCTGCTGGATGTCCACCGGGTCCGGGTGCTGGCCGGTGTTGGCGTAGGTGCACGTGTCGTAGCCCTGCTGCACGTGCTGGGGGGTGGCGGCCCCGTAGGTCACGTTGTTGGCGGCCGATGCCTGGGCGCTCGTCATCAGCGAGCAGACATTGACCCCGCCGCTGGAGCTGCCGCCCGAGCCGGCCGCCGCCTGAGTCGCCGCCGGGGCCGAGCTGCCGGCCGCCGACGTGGGCGACGACGCGGATGAAGACGACGAGCCCGCCGGGGCGCTGCCCGTCGTGGCCGAGTGGCTCGGCGTGCACCCGGACGCGAGCGCGATGGCCGCCACCGCGAGTGCGGCCGCTGTTACCTGGTACTTCATGAAAGGTCCTTCCCCCGTTGGTTGCGGTCCAGTGCACCAAGGGGGCGTAACGGCTGCGTAATGACGGAGCCGCTACCGGTGCCGGGCCGGTCGCTAACGCCTGCCGCGCGACTGGTTGCCGTTATACGATCCGTGACGTGAACCTGGACATCCTGGGCGAGGTGGGCGTGCGCGGCGACGCGGGCGCGGTGAGTGGCCACGCGCTCGGCGGACGGCGGGCACGGCTCGTTCTCGGGGCCCTAGCCCTGGAAGGACGGCATGTCCCGGCCGACCGGCTCGCGGCGATGCTCTGGGGCGATGACCTTCCGCCAACCTGGCAGGCGGCCCTGCGCGGGGTCGTGCGCGGCCTGCGGGCCGCCTGCGCCGCCGCCGGCGGCGGCGGGCAGCAACTCATTGTCACCGCTCCGGCCGGGTACCGCCTGGCCGACGGCGTCGTGGTTGACGTGGAGCGCGCGGCGCAGGAGGCCCGGCGGGCGGCCGCCCTGCTCGCTGAGGGGCGCCTGCAGGCGGCGGCGGACCTCGCCGACCCGGTCTCGCGGCTGTCGGGGGACTGGCTCCTGCCCGGGGAGGACGGCGCCTGGCTCGGGCCGCACCGGCGGGCCGTGGACGCGACTGCGCTGCGGGCCGCGCTGCTCGTCGTGCAGGCGTGCAGCGGGCTGGGCGATCACCACCGGGCGGTCGAGACCGCCCGCCGGGCGGCGACCAGGCACCCGCTGGACGAGAGCGCGCACCGGTCGCTGATCACCGCCCTCGGCCGGTCGGGCGACCGGGCCGGGGCGATCGCCGCGTACGAGCAGTGCCGGGTGTCGCTGGCCGAGCAACTGGGCGTTGACCCGAGCGCCGAGACCGTGGACGCGTACCTGGCCGCGCTGGGCGACCAGGCCGCCCCGCGCCAGGCGCCCGTTCCGGCCGAGGCGAACTCGTTCATCGGCCGCGAGCCCGACCTGGCCGGGCTGGCCCGCGCCATCGCCCGGCCCGGGCTGGTGACCGTGACCGGCAAGCCCGGGGTCGGCAAGTCGCGCCTGGTCATGCGGGCAGCGTCCGGGCACCCGGGATTCGACGGCGGGCGGCTGTGGGTGGCGCTGGCCCCCGTCGCGGAGGATGCCCTGGTCGCCTCCAGCGTCGCGCTCG
The DNA here is from genome assembly GCA_036276115.1 of Trebonia sp. GTDB lineage: Bacteria > Actinomycetota > Actinomycetes > Streptosporangiales > Streptosporangiaceae > Trebonia. The sequence goes on along the minus strand of DATBEM010000116.1, from coordinate 15,334 downwards.
AGATCGGCGTCCAGCTCGGGATCGAGGACGCCGCCGTCGCGGTCGCTGACCACCTCGCCCCGCTCGGCCGGGTCCTGCTCGTGCTCGACGGCTGCGAGAGGGTAGCCGACGGCGTAGCCTCGCTGGCCGCCACCCTTCTCGCCCGTGCCCCCCGGCTCACCATCCTGGCCACGAGCCAGCTGCCCCTGCACGTCGAGGGCGAGCAGGTGCTCACCGTCGCCCCGTTCCCGCTGCCGGACGCGGCCCAGGGCCTGCTCGGCAACGGCCAGGTGCGCCTGCTCGTCAGCCGGGTGCGCGAGGCCGGGGGCGACCTGAGCGTGGACGAGGCCATCGCGCCGCACCTGATCGCGCTGTGCCGACGGTGCGGCGGGCTGCCGCTGGCCCTGGAGCTGGTCGCCGCCCAGCTGGCCATGATGCCCGCGGGTGACCTGGTGGACCACCTGCACGCGGTGCTCGGGGAGGCGGGCGGGCTGCGCTCCATCGCCCGCAGCAGCTACCTGCTGCTGAAAGACGACGAAGCCGCGGTGTTCCGGCGGCTGGCCGTCCTCGACGGGCCGGTGAGCCTGGAACTGGCCCGGCCGGTAGTCTCCGGCGACGGGATCTCGCCCGCCCGCGTGGTGCGGATCTTGCGTGAGCTCACTGCCTGCGGGCTGCTGTCGGTCGACCGCTCCGGGCCGCGCTGGCGCTATGAGCAAGACGACGACCTGCACCGCTTCGCCGGCGAGCTGCTCATCGAGCGGCGCGAGGACGCCGCTGCCTTCAGCCGGCTGGCCGACGCCATCGCCGGCCGGCTGCCCGATGATGCCCGCGCCTCGCCCGTGCCGTTCCGGGCCGAGATCACCGACATGCTCGGCTCGGTGCGCTCGCTGTTCGGTGCCGCGCTCACGGGGCACGCCAGCCCCGACCGCTGCCAGGAACTGGCGTTCCGGCTGCATCGCTACTTCGCCACGACCAACGTGGACGAAGGCTGCTTCTGGCTGTCGCGACTGCTGGCGGAGCGGCCATCAGGACAGTGGGCCGGCTACGCAACCTTCGCCCTGGGCTACTTGCGCTACTGGTCGGGCGATATCGCCGAGGCGATGCGGGACCTGCGCAGCGCGGTCGGGATGCTTGACGGCGCGCAGGATTCCTACCGCGCGCGGGCGCTGATCTTCCTGGCCGGCCTGCTCGATGACCTAGACCGCGGGACCGAGGCGGTCGAGCACGTCCGCCTGTCCATCGAGGCGGCTGCCCCCTACGAGGTTGACGTGCAGGTCTCGGCGGCCATGGGCATGGGCAGCGTGCTCGCCGAGCGGGGCGACCCGGCGGCGGCATCCTACGCCCGTGACGCGATCGAGCTGTGCCGCCGCAGCGGGTCGGCTGAGCAACTGGCTCTCGCCATGCCGACCGCGGCGATGGTGTGCTGGCAGGTCGGGGCGCTGGACCAGGCCCGGGCCTACATCGCCGAGGCGCTGCCCATGCACACGGGCACCCGGCGCATCGCCCGGGTGGTACTCCTGTCGGCCGCGGCCGGCGTCGCCCTGGCCGACGGCGACGTCGCCGCCGCGGTGGAGTTCGCCGGGCTGGCCGACCAGGAGGGCAGCGACCTGGGCATCGAACGGGAGGTCCCGCTGGTGCGGGCGGTCCTGGCCCGGGCGCTGCTAGCGGAGGGCGACGTTCCCGGTGCCGCCCGGTGCAGCGCCGCTGCCCTCACCGCCACCGCGGCCATGTCGCTGCGGTTCCCGTTCGCGATCGGGCTGGAGACCGCGGCCCTGGTCCTGCACGCGGCCGGGCTGGCCGCAGAACGCGAGCTCGGCGCGTTGCTCGCCACCGCCAGCCTCATCCGCCGGGCCGGCGACCGCCCCGCTCCCGCCACCCTGGGCGGCCCGGTCGCCGAGTTGCTGGCCGCCCTCGGTGACGAGGCCACGGCCGCCGCGCTGGACCTTCCCGAAGCGGTGTCGGGCGCCCTGGCGCTGCTCGCCAGAGTGGTGCCCGGCCGCCAGGACTTGCCGTCGCCCCTGGCCCCCTAGCCTGCGCTCCCGTCCGCCGGGCCCGCCGCCGGAAAATCTTCCGGAGGAAGGGGGGACGTTCACCGGCCCGGAATCACTTCCTGGTGACGGCCTGGAAGAACGGCCGCGGATGAGAGGGGAAGCGTGCGGGCTGCCCTCGCCCGGGAACTGCACGTCCCCCCCCGCGCAAGCGCGGCGGATCCGCTACGACCTGCGGCACCAGCTCCCTGGCGGCTCTGGCCGTCGCGTGTCTTCCGACACCGTGAACGTCGCGCTCGACGTCGTCCCGGCGTCCTCGCTGCCGACGACTGGGTCAGCGGCCGGCACCGTGCTCTCCTCCAAGCCGGTGGGCAAGTCCGCGAGCGCGTCCCGGTACAACGGCATCGCCTTCGACAACAACGGCTTCCTGTACGTCCGGGACGCCACCTCCAGCAACCAGACCGAGGAAACCAAGCTCAACCCGATCACGGGCGCGGTCCTGGCCGGGCCGACGCTGCTGTCCTCCAACGGCCAGGCGTTCCTGGGTGCTGACCTCGGCGGCTGCACGATGCCCCCGGTCGTGGTGAAGCTGCAGGCCAACGTGGTTGGCCGGTTCAACTCGACCGACCAGTTCGGCCTCACCCTCACCGGCGGCGGCATCACCAGCAACAACACCGCCACCACGACCGCCAGGTCCTGACCAAGTCCTGAGCCGCTAACCAGTCATGACATCACCGCAGGGAAGAACGTGGTCACGCCGGCGGGCAGCGCTCGTGCTCGCCGGCGTGACGGCGGTGGCCGGCGTCATGGCGGCGAGCCTGCTGCTCAGCGGCGTCACCCGCCACGCGCCGGCCGCGCCGAAGGCCGCCCCGGCCCAGCCTGCCGCCACGATGAAGGCCGGCCCGCCCGCCAGTGCCGTCCCGTCCGGGGTCCCCAGGTCCAGCTCGAGTCCACGCCCGACCGCATCGTCGTCAGCCTGGCGAACACCCGCCTGACCCTGTACTCGCAGGGGCGCCCGGTGTTCTCCGCCCCGGCCGGGGCGGGGACCGCCGATGACCCGACCCCGGCCGGCCGCTACTTCGTGGCGTTCTTCGAGGCGCCCCATGCATCCGCCTGCCCGAGGCGGACCTGCTGAAGCTGCGGAACGTGCCGGCCGGCACGCCGATCGACATCACCCGCTAAGCGCCCGCGGCTCGCGGCCGTTTGGGCGCGGTCCGCGCGGGTAGCCAAGGTCCCCGGTACTGGACGAGCGGAGGACTCACGAGCGGAGGACTCACCGGCATGGCCAGCGCGAGCGCCTGGGAGCGGATCGAACGCCAGAAGCTGCGCGCCCGCGAGTCGCGCCAGCGGCCCGCGCGGCCGGGGGACCGGCCTGACCTCTCCCGCCCGCCCGGGACCGACCTGCTGCCGCCGGTTAAGCACATCGTCGTCGTGATGATGGAGAATCACTCCTTCGACAACTACCTCGGCACCCTCGGCCGGGGTGACGGGTTCCCGCTCGATGACGACGGCCAGCCCGACGCCGAGAACCCGGACTCCGCGGGCCGCATGGTCCGGGTCCACCACGCGCGCTCGACCGTGCAGGAGCAGTCCGGTTCCAGCCAGAGCTGGACCGCCAGCCACGCGCAGTGGGCGGCCGGCAAGGTGAACGGCTTCGTGAGCCCGGCCCAGCCGGCCCGGGGCGGCCCGCCTTCGGCCGCCATGTCCTACTGGACCGCCCAGGACCTGCCGTTCTACCACGGGCTGGCCCGGACCTTCCCGCTCGCGGACCGCTGGTTCAGCTCCTGCCTGGGGCCGACGTTCCCCAACCGCCGCTTCCTGATCGCCGCGACGGCCAACGGCCTGATGGACGACCTGCCGGTCAACCTCCTGGACCGGCCGCGAGCCGGCACGATCCTGGACCAGCTGACGCGGCACCACATCTCCTGGGTCAACTACCGGCCGGCGGGCAATGACCAGTCTGAATTCCGCCGGTTCGTGCGCTACCGGGCCCGCCGCACTCGGCACCACTTGGCCCACTTCGGGCGGCCGCTGCGCCAGACCAGCGACGAGTTCAAGCGGGACCTCCAGTTCACGGCGGCCCTTTACCCGCTCGGGATGGCCGGGTACATGGCCCACGTCCGCGGCATCGAGCAGTTCCTGGCCGATGCCGACTCAGGCCGCCTCCCGTCGTTCAGCATCGTCGACCCGGACTTCCGCCGCTACTCCGAGGAAACCCCGCAAGACATCCGCAAGGGCGAGAGCTTCGCGGCCGAGATGATCAACCGGGTCATGCACGGCCCGGGCTGGGCCGACACCCTGCTGATCTGGCTCTACGACGAGCACGGGGGCTACTACGACCACGTCGCCCCGCCGGCGGCGGTGCCGCCGGACGACGTTCCCGGTCGCAGCCTGGTCGCCCGCCGGTCACCGCTGCGCGGCCCGCTGAAGGCGCTCTTCCCCGGGTACGTCCGGCAAGCCGAGCAACTGGTCGAGGGGCCCGATGGCTACGACACCTACGGATTCCGGGTGCCCGCGGTGATCGTGTCGCCCTATGCCCGGCCGGACTGCGTCCTGTCCGAGGTATTCGACCACACCTCGGTGCTGAAGCTCGTCGAGGAGAAGTGGAACCTGCCCGCCCTGACCCGGCGCGACGCCGCCGCCGTCTCGCCGCTGGGCGCCCTGGACCTAGCCTCCCCGCCAGCGTTCCTGGCCCCGCCGGAACTGCCCCCGCCGGCGCTCGCGTGGGGCACCTGGTAGACCTTGCCGGGCTGGCCGGCGCCAGCACCAGCGACATCTCCTTAGACCAGCCACCAGGAAAGCTGGGAGGTCGTCCGGCTGCGCCCGCCCGGACCGCGACGGCAATGCCATTGGGGCCATTGCGCCCATTGTGCGAGCCCGTGAGCGCGGCTAATGTCCGGAACAAACCGTCCATTAGTGGACATCTCTCGTTCACGGGAAGGGGACAAGTGAAAACTGCCCGATCGCGGGCCCTAGCCGGGGGAGCGGGGCTGGCAATAGCCCTTACCGCAGCCGCGGCCGGCTCAACCAGCGCGGCGGCCGCGGCCACGCCCGGATCAGCGACTCCCGGCGCGCCGCACTTCGCCGCGCTGAACGCCAGCCAGGTCAAGGCCCTGTCAGCCGGCCACCCGGAGCGCATGGTCGTGGTGTTCGCTGACCAGCTCGCCACCTTGCCGGCCAGCCACGCCCACCGGCAGGCCCGCCAGGCAACCGCCACCGCCATGCAAGCCCCCCTCATATCCCAGCTGAGGCAGGTGAGGGCGACCAGCATCACCGCCCTGTCCCTCCTCAACGCGGTCGCGGCGACGATGCCGTCGGCGGAGGCGCAGGCGCTCAGCCATGCCCCCGGCGTCAGGGAAGTCGTCCCCGACGGGACCATCATCATCGGCGACGCCACGTCGGCCACCAAGACGGTGGCCGCCAGCCAGGTCCGCCAGCCGGCCGCCCCCGGTATGGCGGCCGACAGCCAGCAGTCCTGCACGGCGGCGGACGGCCAGCCGCTCCTGGAGCCGGAGGGCCTCACCAGCATCCACGCCGCGTCCAGTGACCCGGGCGCCGCCGGCGAGGCGTCCTCGATCGCGACCGGCCAGGGCGTCATCGTCGGCAACGTCGATGCCAACTCGCTGGCCGGGAACCCCAACCTGATCCGGCCCAACGGTCAGCCGGTGGTCATCGACGCCCCGAACCCGGCCGAGAACGTCTTCAGCGGAGAGTTCAACGGCGACGTCTCCACCATCGCCGCCCAGGGGACCGTCACCTACGCCTACGCGTCGCAGCTGCCCCTGTCCAGCCTCCCGGCGAACTGCAGCTTCCGCATCCAGGGCGACGCCACCGGCTCCTCCCTCCTCAGCACCGGCGAATTCTCCGACACCAACTCCGCGGGCCAGGTCGTGGCACCCGAGTCGCAGGTCATCGCGGGGCTGCAGGCGGCCGTGAGCGACAGCGCCAACGTCGTGTCGGAGTCCTACGGCTTCGGCGCCCTGCCCGGGGCCAACGACGACCTGCTCGCCCCCACCAACGACGCGATGGTGGCCGCGGGCGTCACCGTGGTCGAGAGCTCGGGCGACAGCGGCTCGTCCGGCACGGTCGAGGCCCCGGCCGATGACCCCAATGTCATCGACGTGGGCGGGACGAACGACCTGCGGCTCTCCGCCCAGGCCGACGGGTACGCCAAGGGCTGGGAAGACGACAACATGACCACCCTGTCGTCGGGCGGCACCGCCCCCAACGGCGCCACGGTGGACCTCGTCGCCCCCGGCTACCTGGGCCTCGCCGCGGCCGGGGCGGGGCAGGACCCGCCGCTGCCGACGGAGGTCTTCGGCGGCACCAGCCAGGCCGCCCCCTTCGTCTCCGGCGCCGCCGCTGACGTGATCCAGGCCTACCGCGACAGCCACGGCGGCGCCTCCCCGACGCCCGCCCAGGTCAAGCAGATCCTCACCAGCACCGCGACCGACATCGGGGCCCCGGCTGACCAGCAGGGCGCCGGGCTGCTGAACGTGTACGCCGCGGTCGTGGCCGCCCGCCAGATGCCGGGCACCACCGTGGCCCACTCCGGCCCCCCCGAGCTGGTGGCCGGCCCCACCCAGCTCGACGTGCAGGGCAAGGGCGGCTCGACCGCCGCTACGTCGGTCACCTTGTACAACGCCTCCTCCGCCGCCCAGACGGTCACCGGCACCTACCGTGCCCTCGGCGGCGAGTCGCCCCTCGGCCAGCCCGTCACCGAGCACGTCAGCGCCCCGCCCGCCAGCGCCCCGGTTCCCCTCCAGGGAGCGACCGCGGCGGCGCCGGTCACCTTCACGGTGCCCAAGGGCGTCAGCGTCCTGGACGCCGACATGCGCTGGCCCGACCCGGCCAACAGCACCGCCAACATCCTGTCGTTCATCCTGACCGACCCGGCCGGCAAGCTGGCCCAGTTCTCCTACGATTACGGCGGCGCCACCGGCGCCAGCCCTGACATCCAGCACGCCACGGTCCAGGCGCCGATGGCCGGCCGGTGGACGGCCCAGGTCGTGTGGGCCGACAGCCGTGGCCACCTGCAGATCCCGCCGAACGTCCCGGGGCCGTACACCGGGACCGTGACCTTCCAGGCCAGCGGCCAGTGGTTCACGACCCGCCCGGCGTCGGCCCCCGTCACCATCGCGGCCCACGGCTCGGCGCGCGTGCCCCTGCACGTCGCGCTGCCGTCGGCCCCCGGTGACGCTCCCGAGTCGGTGCAGTTCAGCGGGCGGGGCGGGCTCCTGAGCTCAGTACCGGTCGCCCGGCGCACCCTCATCCCGTCCGGGGGCGGGACGTTCACCGCCACCCTCACCAGCTCGGTCGCCCGCGGCCCGGGCCAGATCCAGACGTTCTACGTGAACGTGCCCGCCGGCAAGCGGGACCTCGACCTGTCGTTCAACGCGCCGGACCACGCGGCCAACGACCCCGTCTACTACTACCTGCTCTCGCCGTCCGACCTTGACCCGTCGCTCACCGAGTCCGGGTTCGTCTCGGTCACGGCGGTCGACACCACGCCCACGTCCGGGAACCCGACCGGGCACGCCTCGCTCATCGCCGCCAACCCGCAGCCGGGCCTGTGGGAGGTTGACGTGATGCAGGGCGCGACCACCGACGGGACGCGGTTCTCCCAGGACGTCACCGGGTCCCTCAGCTACAACCGGCTCGCGCCGGTCACCGAGTCCGGCCTCCCGGCGTCGGCCTCGGCCACCATCGCCGCGGGCGCGAGCGTCCCGGTCACCGTCACCGTCACCAACACCACCAACCACCAGGGCTTCTTCGCGCTGGAGCCCGCCGGCAGCGACATCAGCGGCGGCGCCACCGCCACCGCGGTCGAGCTGGCCCCGGGCGCCCGCGGGAAGCTGACGGCGACGCTGTCGCCCACGGCAGCCGCGGGCACCGCGGTGACCGGCACCCTCAGCGTCGTCGATTCCACGGACTTCTCCGCCGTCGAGCCGGCGATCGGCTTCCCGGGGTCGGTGTCCGACTTCCACGATTTCCCCTACTCCTACACGGTCGGCAGCTAGCCATCGGCTAGCCCGCGACAATGGCGTGGCCCGTGCCCCCTCGCGGGGCCCGGGCCCCGCCCCTTCGGGGCGGCGGAACACGCGGTCCCCATCGGCCGTGATTTGGTTAATGGCGATACCTTCATTCTCAATTTGCAGGTTAATGAGGCCATTCTGGTGGTTCCCCGTCCTCGGCTCATGTCCCGCGGGGGTACTTTTGTCAGGGTTTCCTCTCCGGAGGCGCGTGACTTGATCTGCCAGGAGTGACCAGGATGCGAGGATCGCCGGCCGTACGGCGGATGACGGCCTACTGGGTGGTGCTCGCCGCGGCGGCGCTGACCACGCTGGTGGCGGCCGCGGTGGCGGCGGCGCTGGCCACGTTCGCCGGGCAGGCCCTCTCGCAGGCGGTCCGGTACGACCTGGCCGCCGCGCCCGGGACGTCGCTGGCCGTGGCGGGAAAGTTCGTGACCGGTCAGCCGGCCCGGACCTCGGCCGTCTTGCGGTCATCCGTCTCCTCGGCCCTCGGCGCCGTGCCATTCAGCTTCTGGCAGGGCAGCTGGTCGGACCCGCTCGGCTTCGTGGCCGGGTCGCTGCCGGAGCCGCCGGCCAGCAGCGCCCCCGGCCACACGCCCGTGCTGCTGGCCGCCGCGCTGGACGGCATCGAGGAGCACGCCGTCCTCGTGGCCGGGAAGTGGCCCGGGCAGCCGTCCGCCTCGGCCCCTGGCGCCATCCCGGCCGCGCTGCCGGCCAGCGCCGCGGCCCTGCTCAAGGTCCGTCCCGGGGACGTGCTCAGGGTCGAGGACCAGGACACGGCCGCGCCGGCGACGTTCATCCTCACCGGCCTCTACGCGCAGCGGCAGTCGCCCGCCAGCGCCGGCTCCTACTGGGCGCTCGACTCCATCCCCGCCAGCGGGGTCGCCGCCGGCTCGGGCGCCGCCAGCGGGTTCACCACCTACGGGCCCCTGGTCGTGCCGCCGGGCGCGTTCCCCGGCCAGCTCGCCGAGGCGAGCGGGACCTGGCTCGCCCAGCCCGACATGGCCGGCTTCACCAACGCTGGCCTGTCCGCCAGCTCCGCCCGGGTGGGCGCGATCGGGTACGCGTCCACCTTGCTCAGCGGCCTCACCGTGACCACCAGCCTGCCGGCCGTGCTCGCCGATGCCGGCGACAACCTCGCGGTCGCCCGGTCACTGCTCGCGATCAGCGCGATCGAGCTCCTCGTGCTGGCGGTGGCCGCCCTGCTCGCGGTGGCCCGGCTGCTCGCCGCCCAGCGGGCGGGGGAGACGGCGCTGCTGGCCGCGCGCGGCGCGAGCAAGGGGCAGCTGGCCCGGCTGACCGCGGCCGAAGTGGTCCCGCTGGCGCTCGGCAGCGCGCTGGCCGGCGGGGTGGCCGGAATCTGGCTGGCCCGGCTGCTCGCCAGTACCCTCTACCGCCCCGGCGGCGTCCCCGGCGGCGGCATCAGCCCGGGCGCGCCCGGGACCTGGCTTGACGCGCTGGCGGCGGCGCTCGCCATCGCCGCCGCGTCGGCCGGCGCGCTCCTCTACCCGGTGCTGCGGCCGGGGCGGGGCGCGGCCAAGGCCCGGCGGGGCAGGCAGGCCCTGCTCTCCGGCGCGACGCGGGCCGGGTCGGACCTGGCGCTCGTCGCGCTGGCCGTCCTGGCCTGCTGGCAGCTGCGCCGGTACTCGCCCGTCTCGACGCCGGCGGCCGGAGCGCCGTCCATCGACCCGGTACTCGTGCTCGCCCCCGCGCTCGCGCTCGCGGGCGGCACGGTGGTCACGCTGCGGTTGCTGCCCGCCGCGGCCCGCGCCGTCGACCGGCTAGCGGCGGCCGGCCGGGGGCTCACCACGGCCCTGGCCGGCTGGCAGTTCAGCCGCCAGCCGCTGCGCCAGAGCGGCGCCGCGCTGCTGCTCGTGATGGCCATCGCCACCGGCACGCTGGCGCTCGCCCAGCACCAGAGCTGGATCAGGTCCGCCGCCGACCAGGCGGCGTACGTGACCGGCGGCGACGCGCAGGTGAACCTGGCCGCCCCGCAGCCGGCCGGGACGGCCGCCTCGATCACCGGGGTAGCCGGGGTGCGAGCGGCGATGGCGGTCTCGGCCGGCCAGCGGGCACTGCCCGCCCCGGTGGTGGCCATCGACGCTGCCCAGGCGCCGAAGGTCGCCCTGCTGCGGTCCGACCAGTCGAGCCTGCCGCCCGCCGCCCTGCTCGGCTCGATCGCGCCATCCCCGCCCGGCGGGCTGCTCGTCAGCGGCCGGCCGCGGTCGGTCGAGCTCACCGTCACGCTGACCCGCGCTCCCCTCGGCCCGGTGACGGCGCAGCTCACGGTCATCGACGCGACCGGAGCGGCCTTCCAGCTCGCCACCGCGCCGTTCCCGGCCGACGGCCGCCCGCATGCCCTCGCCGTCCCGCTCGGCGGGTCCGGCGCCGCCTACCCGCTCCGGCTCAGCCAGGCCATCCTCTCCTACACGCTGCCCGCCCGGCCCTGGGCGGCCCCCGTGACCCTGACCATCGCCGGGGCGAGGCCCGGGGCGTGGACCGCGGTCGCCAGCTCGCCCGAGCTCGCCTCGCAGCTTTCCGTCGGCGGCATGTACGGGCCGTCCGCCGCCCCGCGGGCGGCCGGCTGGCGGCAGGCGCCCGGCGGGGCCGCGCTCACGTTCGCCCCTGGCTACGGGCAGTGGGCGGCTTACCGCGGGACCCCCGTCATCACCCGGCCGGTGGCCGGGCAGCTCTCGCTGTCCGCCCTGGGGCCGGCGTCGGCGGCCGTCCCGGCCATCGCGACCCGGGCGTTCGACAGCGCCAACCGCACCGGCGTGGGCAGCGTCGTGCAGACGACCATCGACGGCGTGACCGTGCCCGCGAGGATCGTGGCCACCGCCGGCGCGTTCCCCGCGATCACCGGGGCGGGGCTGGTCATGGACCTGTCCGCCCTGGAGGTGTTCCTCGTCAGCCACGGCGCCCCGCCCGTGCCGGTCACGCAATGGTGGCTCGCCACCCAGGGCGGCCGGGTCCCGGCCGCCCTGCAGGCGGCGCTGCCGCCGGGCGCGACCATCGAGAGCAGGGCCGCGCTCGCCGCCGCGATCGTCGCCGACCCGCTGTCGGCCGCCCCGCAGCAGGCGCTGCTGGCCATGGCGGTGGCGGCCGCGCTGCTGGCGATCGGCGGCTTCTGGGTCTCGGTCGCGGCGAACGTCCGGCAACGGCGGGCCGAGAGCGCCGTGCTGGCCGCGCTCGGTGTCGACCAGCGGTCCGCCGCCGCCCAGCTGCTCCTGGAGAAGCTGCTGTGGTCGGTGCCCGCGGCCGCGCTCGGCCTGCTCCTCGGCACGGTAGTCGCCCGGCTGCTGGTGCCCGCGGTCACGCTCAGCCCCACCGCCCGGGTACCGCTCCCGTCGCCGGTCACGGCCTTCGACCTGCCGCAGGCGATCCCGCTCGCGGCCGCGGTCGCGGTGCTGCCCGCCCTGGCCGCCGCGCTCGTCGTCTTCCGGCGCCCCGATCCGGCGGCCGAGCTCCGGGCGGTGGAGGCGGCGTGAGGGGGCGCCACCGGCCCGGGCGGCTGTACCTGGGGCTGGCCCTGCTGACCTTCTGCGCGGTCTTCGCGGCCACCGCCGGCGCCCGGGAGGCGGTCACCAGCCGGACCGAGGCGGCCCGCGACACGCTCGCCACCGCCACGGCGACCACCCGTTCGATCACCGTCACGGCCGCCTGGGATGAGGTGGAGAACGTCCTGTCCTACAGCAGCGACGCCATCGCGAACACGTCCGTCCTGCCGCCGGCCACGATCGACGCGATCAGCGCGTCCTTGCGCTCGAACTTCAACCGGTCCCCGGTTCGCCTCTCCCCGGCCGCCACTGACTGGTCGTCCCTGACCACCCCGTACTACCTGGTGAGCGGCGGCCAGCCCGGGGCCGGCGGCCTGCCGGTCAAGCTCGCGGTGACCGAACGGCAGCCCCTGGGCCCGCAGGTGCGGCTGGTGAGCGGGCGCCTCCCGGCCGCGACCCCGGTTCCCCCGGCTGCGGCCGGGCCCGGCCCGCCCGGCGCCGGGCGGGCCGGCGCGATCCTCCAGGTGGCCCTGACCAGCCAGACGGCGGCGGCGCTGGGCTTGCGGGCCGGCTCCCGGCTCGGCATCACCGGCCCCGAGCTGGCGTCAACCGGCGCCCCCGCCGCGATCACGGTCCTGGTCACGGGGATCGTGGTCCCGGTTGACCCGGGCTCGTCGTTCTGGGGCGTCGATCCCGGGATCCTCGCCGCCGCCCGCCAGCAGTCGGGCCAGCTCCGCTACTGGGCCGGCGGGGCGATCGTCGGGCCGGGCGAGGCGGACGAGCTGCAGTCATACTTCGGCCCGGGCCACCTCCAGATGCAGTGGGCGTTCCCGCTCGACGTCAGCTCGCTCGACGGGCAGCAGGTGCAGCCGCTGAGCGACGCGCTCGGCCGGCTCAGCAGCCAGGCGCCGACGCTCCCGGGCTACCTCGCGCCGGTCGCCGCGACCGTGACCGTCTCCAGCGGCCTGTTCTTCTCGCTCAACACGTTCATCGCCACCGCCCAGTCCGTCGACGCGCTGCTGTGGCTGCTCTACGTGAGCCTGACGGTCGCCGGCCTGGCCGTCTTGCTGCTGGCCGGGCGAACGGTCGCGGTGCGCCGGTCAGCCGAGATCACGCTGATCAGGGCGCGCGGGGCGTCGCTGCGGCAGATCGCCATCGGCACCGGGCGCCTGGCCGGGCTGGCGTGCGTTCCGGCGGCCGCGCTGGCGGCCGGCCTGGCGGTCCTCGCCGTTCCCGGGGCCGGGCCCGCCCAGGGCGCCGGATCGGCCGGAGGCTGGTGGCCGCCAGCGGCGGTGCTGGCCGTCGCGGTCGCCGGGCCCGCCCTCATCGCCGCCTGGCCTCATCGCCGGACCGCTGCCCCGCGCCGTCCCCGGCGAGCCGGGAGGCGGCTGGTCTTCGAGGCGGCGCTCGTGTCCGCGTCGGTCGCGGGCATCGTCATCTTCCGCGACCAGGGCGCCCCGGCCGGGTCGGGCGTGAACCTGTACACCAGCTCCGCGCCGGTCCTGGTGGCCATCCCGGCGGTGATCGTGGTGCTCCGGCTATACCCGCTCGCACTGCGCGGCCTGCTGCGCGGCTTCGCCCGCGGCTCCCGCGCGCCCGCGTTCCTCGGCCTCGCCCGGGCGTCGCGGTCCGCGCTGACCCCCGCGCTGACCGCGTTCGCCCTCGTCCTCGCGCTGACCGTGGCGGCGTTCGCCGGCATGGTGCGCGACGCGGTGGCGGGCGGCGAGGTGGCGGCATCCTGGCAGGCCGTCGGCGCGGACGCGACCGTCACCCCCTCCTACGCGGCGCCCGGCTACACGATCTCCCCGGCCGCTGCCCAGGCCATCCGGGCCGTGCCCGGCGTGGCCCAGGCGGCCGGGGTCATGGACGAGCCCTGGACCACCCCGGCTGGCCGCCAGGTCAGCGTCCTGGCCGTGGACCCGGCCAGCTACGCCCGGCTGGCTGCCCGCACGCCAGGCTTCGCGCCGGTGCCGGCCGCGCTGCTGGCCACGCCCGGCCGGCCCGGGGTGCCCCAGCCGGTCCTGGTGTCGCCGCAGGCTGCCGCCGACCTCGGGGCCGGGCCGGTCACGCTCAAGGCCAGCCTGGCATCCCTCCAGCCGGTCCGGGTCCGGGTGGCGGGCCTCCTCGCCAGCACTCCCGCGCTGCCCGGAGGCGGTGCCTTCGTCATCATGCCGCTGGCCGCGGTCAAGTCCGCCCTTACCCCGGCCGTGCCCGTGCCCGTCAACAAGATGCTGCTGGCCGGCGGGTCCATCGACCAGGAGCGGCTGCGCGCGGTGGTGCGGCAGGTGTCACCCGCCGGGGTCGTGACCTTCCGTTCCGCTGCCCTGTCCGCCCTGGCCAGCGGGCCGTTGCAGCACGCGGCGTTCACGCTCTTCTCCCTCGCGGTCGCGCTCGCCGCGATCCTCGGCCTGGCTGCCCTGCTGCTTGAGCTGGCCCTCGGCGCGGCCGAGCGGGAGGTCACGCTCGCCCGCCTGGCCGCCCTGGGCCTCGGCGAGGGGCAGCGGGCGCTGATGGTGGCCATGGAGGTGCTGCCCGCCGTCATCGCGGCCGTGGTGGCTGCCGGTGCCTGCGTCCTGCTGCTGCCCCGGGTGCTCGCGCCCGACCTTGACCTGTCGGTGTTCACCGGGCCGTCCGTCACCGTGCGGCTGGCGGCGGACGCGGCTTCCTTCGCGGTGCCGCTCGCCGGGGTGGCCGTCCTCGCGGCCGTGGCGCTGGCCCTGGAGATCAGGTCAGGACGCGGCCGGGCCGCTGGCCGTGATGGGACACGAACTTCCACGATCGTCTTGTAGAAGCTCCGGGCAGCGCGGTGCGGCAAGATACTGGGGTGGCCGTTTTGCCCCGGAGGCACGTGAGATCTACGGAGGGGGCCAGGGTGGGCGAGTACCGGGTCGTCGAGGTCTGCGCGGGAGCGGGCGGGCAGTCGCTCGGGCTGGAGATAGCCGGGTTCGAGCATGAGCTGGCCGTTGAGCTGGACCTGAACGCCGCCAGCACGCTGCGCCACAACCGGCCGCAGTGGAAGGTAGCTGTCGGCGACGTGGCGAGTCCGGCTGTCTGGGAGCCGGCTCAGTACGAGGGAGTCGATCTCCTCGCCGGCGGCGTGCCGTGCCCTCCGTTCACGATCGCCGGAAAGCAGCTTGGCGCGACCGACGAGCGTGACCTGTTCGCCTGGGCGATCGAGCTCTGCGGCATCGTCAAGCCGCGCGCTCTCCTGCTGGAGAACGTCCGCGGGCTGTCGATGCCTCGCTTCTCGGCATACCGCCAGCATGTTCTCGACCGCCTGGCACAGCTCGGGTACGCGGCCGGCTGGCGGCTCCTGCACGCCTCGGACTACGGGGTACCGCAGCTGCGCCCCCGGTTCGTCCTGGTCGCGATGCGGCCCGCTGACTTCCGGTACTTCACCTGGCCCGAGCCGCGCCCTGAGCTCGCGCGGACGGTCGGTGAGGCCCTGCACGGCCTCATGGCCTCCGGCGGATGGCCCGGCGCGGACAAGTGGGCGCAGCGCGCGGCGGGCATTGCCCCGACCATTGTCGGCGGCTCCAAGAAGCACGGCGGCGCCGACCTCGGCCCGACTCGGGCGAAGCGCGCCTGGCGTGAGATGGGGGTGGACGCGCTCGGCGTCGCCGACGAGGCCCCGGCTGCCAGTGACCCGGTGAGCCTGCTGCCTAGGCTCACCACGGAGATGGTGGCCCGCATCCAGGGCTGGGACGGCGCGCAGTACCACTGGGAGTTCACCGGCCGCAAGACGAGCACCTACCGCCAGATCGGCAATGCCTTCCCCCCGCCGGTCGCCCGGGCACTGGGCGACCAGGTCCGGCGCGCCCTCGATCACGAGGGCGCG
>DATBEM010000115.1:0-41550 GCA_036276115.1 Trebonia sp. | reverse complement strand
TGATCAGGCTGCAGCAGCGAATCCCACGGCCCGGGTGACCCCGATGGCAGACGACGAGCGGCCGCGCCGCCTGCGGGCCGAGTGGGCCTTCATCAGCAAGTTGCCCGGGTCCGCCGACGACTACAGCATCCTGGGCGCCTCGCGGGGTCCCATCGGCGTGCGTGACCTCGCCTGGAAGTACGTCGCCGGCCTGCCCAGCCCCGCCCTTCCGCTGGATGCTCCGGGGGCGCCCCCGTGGCTCATCTTCGGCGCTCATCCAGGCGCGGAGGGCCCCGTCGTCTCGGCCTCGGTCCAGCTCCCGCCCGAGCCAGATGAGGGTGACCAGGGCGGTCGCCCGATCTGGCCGAGGTCGTTCTTCGCGAGCTGGTTCCGGGACGTGGCCGACTGCGGGGCGTCGTATCAGGCCCTGGCGGACGCGATAGAGCGCCAGGAGGGACTTGACGGCGATGACCCGGCCCCCGTCTCCCTGGCCGTCGTGCCCCAGCGGGTCACGGGGGACGCAGGGCTCACCGCCTCGGTGCAGGAGTTCGGGGTCAAGCGGATGGCGACGATCGCCTCCCTGCTCCTGCACGGGCACCGGGTCGCCCTCACCGGGGCCGCCGGGCTGCCCCGGCGGAACCGGCTGCGCCTGCTCGACGCCGCTGTCGCCTTGCTGCCGTACGGGTGCCGGGCCACCGTGACGGCCAGTTCGGCCGTGGACAGGAAGATCACGCACTCGATTCAGCTGGTGATCACCGATTTTCCCGACGAGGGATCCCAGGTTCTCGTGGGCCTGCAATCGGCGCCACCCGCGCTGCCGGCGGAGTCAGCCGAGGCCTTGTACTACCGGAAAGCGCTGGAACGAGGGAGCACCTCTACCTGGGAGGATCTCACCGCCTACTTGTGGGATCACCGGGAGGCGATTGAGAGCCCGCATCAGGCCCTGGAGGTCCTTGAGCGGTTCCACCGTCCGCTCTACCTCTGGAAGGGCATCCGGGAGTCGGACCCGGTACCACTGCGGGAGGCACTCGGAGTCTTCCACGGGCCGGCTAGCGCGATCGCCGACTTGTGGCGCCGCGAGCGGGCCGAGTCCCCGGATTCGGTCCGCAAGGTACTGACGACGCTCCTTGACTCCGACCAGCCCGCCGCGGCCGACGCGCTCGTCCGGAACTGGCCGATCGCCAGCGAAGACCTGGCCGCGCTGGTGAACGCCGACCTGAGTGAGGGCCGCTTGCACCGGGCGCGGCGCAGCCTGGAGATCGCCGTTCGGACTGGCGCTCCGTCAGTCCCGGACTGGCTGCTAACTCAGCTACTGGTGCCGGATTCCGTGCGCAGGCCCTACGACGAGCCCATCCGGCATCGGCTTGACTTGCTGCGCGACTGGCCGGTTCCGGCGCCGGACACGTTCACCAAGGCCTGCGATGCCCTCCGCTGGGATCGCATCACGGAATGGCAAGCGGGATTCGTGTACGGCCTGCTCACCGAGGAGGATAAGGCAGACCCCACCGGGCAGCGCCTCGTGGACTGGGCGCGGTGGCTGTGCATAACGGCGTTCCCGCACGAGTGGGACTGCCCCGATTGGGTCCGCGCCCTTGGATTCGTGGTTCCCGGAGCCCTGGTTGAGTCTGCGGGCAGCATACGACGGCTCCGGGACGAGGACTCCGGCTGGATGTCCCTCATCGTCCGGCTGGCCGCCGCGAGCGGGAAACTGCCGAAGCTGCTGGCGATCAGTGACATGGACCAGACCCTCATTCAGCTTGCGCGGGAGGCTGGCGGGGCGGGCACGGGCACTCACCGGCTCGGCGGCGACCGGGCCGCGAGGCTCGCTCACGCCTTCGCCAGCCCGCTGCGGGGGGCGGTCCCGGCGGAGAAGACTGCCGCTGTCGACGTTGTCCGCATCCTCCTATCCCAGGTGCCACTCGAGTTTCCGCTGGACGGCGACGACGATTTCAGCCAGTATCTCGACGGGCTCGATCGCGGCCTGGGGTTCCTCGCGCAATGGCCGGGGGAAGGCGAGGCCATTACCCGGCAGCTCCTGGACTACCTCTTCGCCAGGGCAGACGAGGCCGAGACGGTCAGCCTCGCACCCGGCCTTGAGCAACTGGTCCTGGCGTGGACCAGTAACGGCGCCCGGGTGGCCCAGCTCGCCCGCTATCTCGCAGACTTCCTCGACTCAGCGGGCATCTTGAGCGCCATCCTGGCTGACGCGAAGGACCAGGGCGGCCGGGGAGTCGCCGGCCTGCTGGTCAGCCGGGTACCGTTGGCCGCCTGGTCGCGGCTCATGAACCATGACCCCCGGCTTGACGCGGTTGACTCGCTGAAGCGGATTGAGACCGCCGTCAAGGAGATGAGCCTGGTGCCGGGGGATTTCCGGCCGAAGCTCATCCGGGACGGTGAGCTGATTCCTGGCCTGCCCGCCGCCGGCCTGAGCATGAACCCGCTCGCGGTGGCCATGTACGACGCTCATTACGCCGGGCTACCCACCTCAGGCATCCTCACCGCCATCAAGACGGAATACGAGCGCTTCCCGTCGAGCGAGCGCATTAAGCCGAGGGATCTCGTTTTCGTGCTTGCCCAGTTCCAGCAGCTGGTCCGGTACCACGCCCCGGACGTGCCATCCCGGCCGTCAGCGGAAACCCTGGCCGGCCTGGACGCTTACTCCGAGCTGGCCTGGCTGATGTGCTACCGGGACATCGTGAACGGGCAGCTCTTCGGTGAGCCCTTCGGACAGGAATTCGCCGCGGCCGCGAAAGAGCTCGGCGTGAACCGGAAACGCCACCACGACCACGCGGCGAAGACGTTCCCGGGGGAATCAGGGGTCCTCCGGAATCGGCCAAGGGCGGCTGATGCCCGGTTCAGGGCGTGGCTCAAGTACCTGAACGGCCGCGTGGCGAACATCGATCCCGCGTTCTTGCCGCCGCCCTCCGCGCAGCCGAGCTCACCGAGGAGCCCGCAGGCCACCGCTAGTCAAGACGCCTAGGCAGTACCGGATACGAGATGGGGAAGCGTGAGAACAGGGTTCCGGGGAGGTACCCGCATGCTGGGGCGGACCGCCGTCCTGCTGGGCGCCACCGTGGCCGCCAGCGCCTTGGCCGTGCTGCCCGCGCGGGCGGGCAGCGTTGAGCCGGATCCGCCCGCGGCTAACGTCGCCACGGTTCAGTCCACGCTCGGCGTAGCCGCCGTTCCCGCTGAGCTCGTGTTCCTGGTTGACGTGTCCGACTCGATGTCCGCGACCCAGGGTGGCCTGTATCCTCAGGTCAAGCAGGCACTCTCAGCCTACCTGGCCGCGCTGCGGGTCGCTGAGCCCCAGGACCGGGTCGCGGTGATCACCTTCGGCCGGCACGGCAGCGCCAACCTGGCCTATCCAGAGGGCCCTCCCACGGGGTACATCAACCTGCCGGCGGACGCGACTGAGGGCAGCACGGACTTCGGGGATGCCTTCAGCCTGGCCCTCTCGCAGTTCAGCCCGTCCCCGCCGAGCATCAAGTTCGGTGGCCTGTTCCTGCTCTCGGACGGGAAGAACGACCCGGCCGGCGATCCGGCGTACCAGGACTACCACGGGCAGGCATGGCAGGCGCTGCAAGAGCGGGCGGCCGCGCTGCCCATTCCCGTGACCGGATACGCGGTGCCGCTAACCATCAACGCCGCGTACATCAGCGACCAGGGTGCCGCCCTAGGGGCGGTCTTCGGTGATCGCGTGACCACGCTCCCGGGCGGGACTTCGAACCTGCCTGGCGCGCTGCGAGCGGCCAGCCAGGACGTGCTGAACAAGGAGGTCGCCAGCCAGGCGGACGCCGACAGCGGTAAGGGCGTGGCGGTCACGTGGGGCGGCCTGCCCGCCGCGGGCGGAACGCCACTGCCGATGCGGTCACCGGGTGAGCAGGAGATCACGGTTACCCTGCGTGCGCTGACCGCGAAGGTTCCGCTCTACCTCGTCGGCCCGCGGCTGTCATCGCCCGGGATCCCGCTGACCATGAGCTGGCATCCGCCCCCGGTGCTGATGCTCCCACCTGGTCGGCCGGTCACCCTTCCCGTCCGCCTGAGCTGGCAGCGGGACGTCAGCGGAGTCGGACTGTCCGCCAACGGGCCGGCCATCTCCGGTCACCTCCTACTATCCGGGCAAGTTAAGTCGACCTTCACCCCAACCCTGCAGGCAGCGTTCAGCGACATGACCTTTTCCGCCGGGAGCCTGAGCGGCAGCGACTCCGCTTCCCTCTCCGCCACCACCGCCACCGCCAACGTGAGCATCCTCCTCATCATCATCGTGATCGTCCTTATCCTGGCGGCCGGCGGGGGCGCATTCCTTACCCGGCTGCGCGGCACGCTGACCCTTACCTCCGTCGACGGCGATCGCGGCGACCTGCGGCTTGGCCCGCTCCCATGGCGGCTGGCGGACACGAACAGGCTCATCCGCCAGCCAGGACGGATCTCGGTGCGCCGAAGCCCCCTCGGCCGCGACATGCGGGTCAGCCTGCGGCTGGCCGGAAAACGCGCTGATCACGCCACCCTGCGGCCAGGTGAGCGGACGATGCTCGTCGGCATCGACATCGTGCATGCCCAGCCCGGAATGCAGGCCAAGCGTGACCGGTGGTGACGCCATGGCCAGACGAGGCCCAGCCCGCCGCGGAGCCTGCCTGGCCGCGGTAATCGCGGCCCTCCTTGCCCTGCCGGTCCTCATCCTGGTTACGCAGCCGGTGGCGGCCGCCAGCGGGCCGCGCTATGACCATCAAGCCAACTGGGCGCTCGATGACCTGAGCGCTCCGCAATTGTGGGCCGCCGGCCAGGGCGCGAACGCGAAGGTCGCGATCATCGGCACGGGCGCCCGGCCCGGTGACCCCGACCTGGCGGGCGCGACCATCACGCAGGTGAGCCTCGTGCACGGCGCGGGCTCGGGCGATGCCGAGGGCACGCGCGTCGCCGAGGTGATCGCTGGCCAGGGCGGCCACGGTGACCCGGATGGCACCGTCGGGCTGGCGCCGCGGGCGCACGTGACCGACATCCTGGTGGCCGCCACCCCGGCGGGGATTACCGCGGGCGCGATCGCGGCGGGCATTACCGCCGCCGTGGCCGCTAAGGCGCGGGTCATTGACGTGCCGGCCGGCGTCTCCCAGCAAGGCGCCTCGCTGAAGAAGGCAGTCGCGACCGCCATCGCCAGCGGCTGCCTCATCGTGAGCGGCATAATCCAGGGCGGTGGCAGCGCTCTCTACCCGGCCGACTCTGACGGG
This sequence comes from Trebonia sp., assembly GCA_036276115.1. Lineage (GTDB taxonomy): Bacteria > Actinomycetota > Actinomycetes > Streptosporangiales > Streptosporangiaceae > Trebonia. The sequence goes on along the minus strand of DATBEM010000115.1, from coordinate 36,346 downwards.
GTCCTGGCGGTGGCCGGAGTCGACCGGAGCCTGCGGCCCGATGGCAGCCTGGCCAAGCACGGGCCGCGAGCCGTCTACGCGCCAGACGCGGCCGGATCCGGGCCGCCCGGCAACGACGTGGCGGCCGGCTACGTCGCCGCCGCCGCGACGCTGATCTGGTCAGCCGATCCACGCCTGAGCCTTAAGGACCTCCAGGAAGACCTCTACACCGATGTCACGATGCCGCCAGGCGCTCATGACGGGTTCGGCGTCGTTGCCCCCCGCAGCGTCCTGAGCCGCCTGGGGATTATCTCGCCGGCCTTGCCTCCCTCGTCGTCACCGTCCTTGTCATCGTCGCCGCACTCCTCTGGTCCGCTTGCGGGGCAGTCCACCGCCGTGCTGCCGCCGCCCGGGCCCCAGCCGACATTGGGCGCCCTGGTGTGGGCCTTCGTCGCCGTGGCCGGGCTGGCCCTCCTCGCCGCCCTGGCGGCGCTAGCCAGGCCCTGGAGGCGAAGATCGGGCCACCCGGGGTCACCGGGACAGTGGCAGTCGGACATATGGGAATGACCGAGCTAGGAGACAGGCGATGACAACCGTATTGTTCCTGCACGGAACCGGCGTTCGCGGGCAGAAGTTCACTAAGTCTTTTCAGCAGGTCAAGGCCGGGCTGGAGGATGTCCGGGACGACCTCGCAGTTGAGAGTTGCTACTGGGGCGAGATCGGTGCCCGGCTATGGGCGGGGGGCGTGTCCTTCGGCCGGGAGGTCACGGCCGGCCGCCCGTCGCCCGGGCCGGGAGACCCCGTGGACATTGACGCTTTCGACAATGAGGCGGCGAACGCCGCCCGGCCCGTGACCGAGGCGGAGCTTGACCTCGCGCACTGGGCCCAGATGATGGTCGACCCGCTGTTCGAGGTCCGCCTCCGGCAGGTGCGGGCATCGCCGGCGCAAGAAGATGAGGCCGAGCAGACATCGGAGGGCCTTTTCGAACCGCCGGCGTCCCCAGCTAAAAGGGTAGCTGCCCTCGCCGAAAACAGGGACCTTGTCGCCGCGCTAGCCGGGAACGGAGTGCCAGAGCAGCGCTTCCGGGCGACGCTTAAGGCGATCACCGAATCGGACGAATTCGACGAGGTATTCCAGGACTTGCCCGCCCTCACGGGGGGTGATGAGGTAATGCTCGCCCGGGCGATCGTGGCGCATTGCCTCTCCGCCCTGGCGGCCGAGGGGGTGGAGGTCGCCGGGCAGCGCCGTGATGAGCTCTGGGGCATGGTCAAGGCCGGTTTCGGCGTCCCCGACTATGCGGTGCCAGACGACCTGCTCCGGCTGGGGAAGAACATCGCGTGGCCCGTGAGCTGGGCACTGGGCAAGACCAGGGGCGCGATCATCCGCCAGCTGGGTGACATCCTCCTTTACCAGGCGCAGGGTGACGGCATCCGCCGCATGGTGAGGGCACGGATCGCGGCGCTGTCCCGCTCGAAGGGCCCAGTCGTCCTGCTCGCGCATAGCCTCGGCGGGATCATCGCGTTCGACGTGCTCGCGGCCGACGGGGTCACGCCCGAGGAGAAGGCGACGCTCGACCGGGTGAAGATGCTGGTAACTGTCGGCACGCAGGTACCGCTGCTGCATGAGTTGCGCGCACTGGCCTCCCATGTCGGCCACCCGGGCGCCCCGCCCCTGTCCTTCACGCAGCCCTGGCTCAACGTCGGCGACGACACCAAGCGGCCGTGGCTCAACGTCTACGACGAACACGACCTGCTCGGCTACGCCGGAGCGAACCTGTTCGGCGGCCACTGCCGGGACATCATCTTGAATACCAAGCAGCCGTTCCCGTTCGCGCACGGGGCTTACTGGGACCCCAAGGCCGGCCTCTACACCCTGCTGGCCGATGAGCTGCGCAAGGCGGGGCTGTAAATGCCGGAAGTGGTGACTGCCGCCGCGCCCGCTCCCCGTGCCTCCGCGCTGGTGGTCGGCCTGGAAAAGTACCCCGGGCTGAGTACCGAAGCTGACTTGCTGGGGGCCGCGCGATCTGCCGCGCGGTACGCGCTATGGCTGCTGGAATCGGGCGCCTGCCTGCCCAGCCGCCTCACGCTCATGATCGCTTACGACCCGGCTGACTATGCGAGCGAACCGGATTCGCCGGCCGACATCATCACCAAGATCAGGAGCTTTGACGGGGGCGCCGGCGAGGCGGTGGTGATCGAAGATGGCCGGGGCGCGACGGATGATATTCGAAATTGGGTAGATGGCCCGACCTTTCCGGCTAAGGGAGACGCCTACTTTTACTTCTTCTGGGCCGGCCATGGGTATGTCTATGACGCAGTCCTAGATCCGCGAGTCTGCCTGCTCGGCATTGATGCCAAGAGCACTGTCCTTCATCACGTAGAGTTCGGCAACCTGCTGAAGATCGTCGGCAGCGTTGCCCCGAAGGTGCATGCGGTCGCGGTGGTGAACGCTTGTCGCGCCCCGGTCCCTCCCGGCTGGGAGCACCGGCTTGAGAGCGGATGTCAGCGGCTAACTCTCCCCCAGGGGCGGCCGGGCGCGCCTAAGAATGCGGGTCCCAAGGATCTGTCCGTCGTTTATGCCGCTGCCCGAGGGTTTACAACAAAGCAGACCGGCGGGTCTGACACGACCTTCGCGGATGCTCTGCTCGACCTGCTGGAGCCGCTGCCGCGCGCAGAATTGCCGCCAACAGGGCAGCCGCTCGCCATCTTTGATCTTCTCGGTGATCGGGTGCGCTCCATCGGCGAGAACAGCCGCTGGGTGGCGGACGGCGCAAGCGGGCCAGTGTTCTATTTCTCTCACGGATCGCATCCCTCAGTTCTTTACCGGCCCGTGGCGCATAGCCAGCTCAGGCAGGAGGAGTGGGAGAGCCTCCTTCGGACTGTCCGGAAAATCGACCAGCGCCGTGGCCAAGGGCGAGTCACCAGCCCAGCCCTCTTGGGGGCGTTCTTTGCCGCCTCCGGCCTTCGGCATAGCGGTCTCGCAGATATCAGCGGACGGCCGGAGGAGCTTACCAGCGTTGAGCAACTCGTGACCGTGCTCTACGACCAGCCGTCCGGCAGCGGTTCCCGAATAGCGCTGGTCGTCGCGTGCGACTACATTGCCAATTTGCCCAAGGTCGATTCTCATCCAGAGCTTGCCAAATGGTGCCGGGACTGGGCCAGTGCGGATGATCGCGCGAACGGGTGGCTGGTGCTGAACGCGGTTCGCCGACAACGACCAGCCCGGCTGCCGGATGCCTGCTACGTGAGCGTCTTGGTGCAACCCAGTCCCACTGCCGGGGACGCGGCCAGCAGCAGGGGAATGTATAATATTCGGACGCTGCTATGGGCTTTCGGAGCAGTGGAGATGGCCCCCGAGAGGTCGCCAGTCGAAGAGGACGGGATAGTCCAGGCAATCGTATCACAGATCGCCTGGGCAAAGAATGCCGGGCGAGCCATGCCGACAAAGTGGAGCGAGACAATTGTTGAGCTCGTCCTTCCTAGAGAACTGCTTGGGCGTCGGCTGGAGTATGAGGGCGGCATGCCATTCGGGTATGAGTTGCCGGTCGTCATCAGGGACCTGGAGCGCCTCAATCAGACGAACCTGTCAACGTCCGCAGAACGCGCCGATGGCATCCTTCAGCGCATGGCAGAATTCAAGCCATCAAAAAATGATAAATGGTCAAAGAAAATGGAATGGGTGAAATGCGACACCCCTGACCGGAGAGATGCCGTCATTAGGGCGATCGAAGCCGGCCGTGCCTTCGGCCTCGTGCTCGAGCACGGCAGAAACGGCAAGCCGGACAGCATCGGCGCTTCCCTCCCACTTGAACTCGAAGAGAGCGTCGCGAGTGGCGCAGCCATCGTGCTCTCGGTGCACCACGTAGATGAGGAGCCCTGCGGCATGTGCGTCTCGTGGCAGAAAGGGGACGTAAGTAACGGCGAGCATTCCTGCTCGATGGATGTGAGGATCAGAAGAAGCTTCAAGCGCAAGCTGGACAATCACATAGACGAGTCGAAAGGCGGACTGTGGGATCTGCCGATCATCTTGTTCAAGCTAAGGAAGGGCCTAAAAGGGCAGCGCATCATGGTCGGGCTTCTAATCGAGGACAATAGTCGACTCTGGGCCGGTCTAGAGGGCATGGCAAGCGGTGCACTTGTGAGCGGAAGCCGGCAGGCGGGAGCATAGCGATGGATGATCAGTGGCTAATATACCGCAACGATAACATCGGGCGAGGCGTCGACTTCACGTGGTCGGCGGACCCGCCGCCGTGGCGGAAGCCGCGCCCGTTGCCAAAGCGAGAGTCTCTGATAGCGGATCGAAGTGCGGTAACCCTGCACTGGGATGGTCCGGCTGATTTTTATTACAAGGCTGACGATGACGTTAAGGATGCCGTCAACCTCGCGTTCCGGCTACGGAGGCCGATCCTGGTCACCGGGGCACCCGGGACCGGTAAAACTAGCCTAGCCTACAGCATCGCCTTCGAGCTTGGCCTGGGCCCCGTGCTGGAATGGCTAATCACGAGCCGCTCCTCGGTCCGGGATGGCCTTTACCAGTATGACGTCCTCTCCCGGGTCAATGACATGAACCTCGCCGACCGCATTCGCCGCGGTGATGCCATCGAAGGGCGCCCGGAAGCGGACCCGGAGGGGGAGCGGCTCGCCGACGCTGCCCGGAAGATCGGCCGGTACATCCGGCTCGGCCCGCTGGGCGACGCCTTCTTGCCACGTCCCCGTCCGCGTGTTTTGCTGATTGATGAGATCGATAAGGCCGATATTGACCTGCCGGGGGACCTGTTGCACATCTTCGAGCGCGGCACCTACGAGATCCCCGAGCTGGTGCGCGAGGAAGAGAAGGTCATCGAGGTACAGCGGGCGAACGGGCAGCCACCGGTCAGCATCGAAAGCGGCCGGGTCGCGTGCCATGACTTCCCCGTGGTCGTCTTGACGAGCAACGAGGAGCGTGACTTCCCGCCTGCGTTCCGTCGCCGGTGCCTCACCGTGCATATCGATCCACCGGACATGGCGACATTGCGTGACATCGCGGCGAACCAGTTGCTTCCTAGCCGGAGGCCCGGCGACGTGGTTGACCCCGACCGCGTGCTAAGCCCAGACGATAAGCAGCTGATCGCCCAGTTCCTGACCGACGATGCAGCCCTTGGCCGTGGCAAGGAGAGCCGCAAGCGCTCCACTGACCAGTTGCTGAACGCGTTGTACCTGCGTAAGTCGGGTGAAGGGCTGGATGCCGACGACCTCAGGCGCTTGTACAAGATCGTCATGCGGCCGCTGGACGAGCTGCCGGGAGCGTAGATCGTGGCTGACGTCGTTACCGATGTCCTCGCCGGGCTGGACGAGGCGGGGATCTCGCTCACCGCCGAGGAGCTGGCGGAGGCGCTCTGGCTCTGCCGGCAGGCCCGGCAGTGGGGTGGCCTGCCCGCCGGCCGGGCGGTCGCCGATGCCCGGGCTGCGGCGTCGGCCGCACCTCAGCTCTTTCCCTGGGAACCCGGCGGTGCAACCCCGATGGGCGCCCCGGCCGGGCGGCGGCGGGGCGGTTCCGCGGTGACCCCGGGCCAGGGTGCGCCGGGCGGATCGGGGGAGGCTCCCCATGCCTTGGCTTACGCCAGCCATCAGGTTGAGCCCGATCCCGGTACGACGACGCCAGTCATCCCCGTGCGGCTAGCCGACGTCGCCGCCCTCCCGCAGGCCCGCGACCTTGCCCGGGCGCTGCGGCCGCTGCGCTATGACCCGCAGCGGCGTTACCCGGCCAGCGGGATCGACGAGGAGGCGACCGCCCACCGGATCGCGCAGACCGGCTTGCGACTGCCCGTGCTCCGTACCACGCGGCGGCGCCGACTGGACCTGGACATCGTCTACGACGTCGGTGGTTCCGGCCCGGTCTGGCGCCAGCTCGCGATCGAGCTGCGGGCGATGCTCCGGGTTCAGGGGGCCTTCCGCAGCATCCGGTCCTGGGTCCTCAACTCCGAATCGGACGGCGCGCCCCAGCTGACCCGGCAAGACGGGCGCCGCCGCTATCCTTGGCAGGCCGTCTGCGAGCTGCCCCGCCGGCCGCTGGTGATCGTGCTCACCGATGGCGCGGGCCAGGCCTGGCAGGCCGGGAGCGCCCACGAGCCGCTGCGCGAGTGGGCCGCCCGCTCGTCGGTCGTCGTGGCCCACCTGCTGCCGCCGAAGATGTGGCAGCGGGGTGCCCTGCGGCCGCTGCCAGTCATCTTCCATCCGGCCGCCGCCGGGTACCACCGCGGCTTCCGGGTCGATGTCACCGACCGTCAGCTCGCGGTCATCCGGCTCCCGCGTGGGCTCAAGAACGCCTCCACCGCCATTCCGGTGATCGGCCTGGAGGCGAGTTGGGTGCGTGCCTGGCTGCCGCTCCTGCGCGGTGGCCAGGCGGGCGCCGTCCCGGGGTGCGCGCTGCTGATCCCGCCGCCCCGCCCGGCTTCGGAGCGGCCGCGACCCGTGCCCAGGCCCATCAGCGATCGGGATGCCGCCCGGCGGGTGACTGGATTCATGATCTCAGCGTCGCCGAACGCGCGGCGGCTGGCTGAACTGCTCAGCGTCATCCACCCGACGCTGCCCGCCTTGCGCAAGATCCACCGCGAGCTGATCCCGCATCGCAGCACTGAAGAGGTCGCCGAGGTCCTGCTCGGCGGGTTGCTGTACTGGACCACCCCGACGGCGGAGAGCGCGCTGACCGGCAAGCTTGACCTCAATTTCCATAGCGACGAGGTCAGGGAGATCCTGCAGCGCCGGCCGGGCGGAGCCGACGAGTTCGCCGGCGACGTCGAGCGGGTGGCCCGGGCCTTGTGGTCCGACCCGGGCAGCGGCCCCGCCTATGAGGGACTCGCGTTCGTACCCGGCATCGCCGGAGAGTTGCTGTCAGGGAAGTTCGCGGGCGTCAGGCCCCGGCCCGGTGAGCTCCCCATCCTCCCGCCTTACCCTGTGCCGAGCCGGGTCACGGTGATCGACGCTCCGGCCGATCATCCTCCGGTCCCAGCCCCCGAAGGCGAGCAAGGGGAAGCGGAACTGCCTCCCGCGGCGATCGAGTCCGGGCCAGGTCCGGATGGCGAGGAGATCCCGGTTGAGGTGGTCAAGGCTCCCGGGGGCGCCGCGGATGTGCAGGTCGGCATCTTCGGTTCTACCCAGTCCGGGCGGACTACTTTCCTCGCCGTCATCGGCATGCTCTGCACCGACTGGAGCCCGACTCCCTGGCGGAGGGGCGAGCAATGGCGGGTGCGGATTGGCTCGAACGCCACGCGGGAATTCGTGCAGAAGGCGCGGGAGGGCTTCCGCTCGTCGGGAAGCTTTCCCGCAAGCAACGTCCCCGGGGAGGCCGGGGAGGCCGGGGAGGCCGGGGAGGCCGGGGAGGCCGGGGAGGCCGGGGAGGCCGGGAAGTTCACGTTCCTGCTCGAACGGCGGCGGCTGGCCCGGCGGAGCCTGGGCTGGCAGTGGCGGGCCGAGCAGGTCGCGAACATCTCGCTCGCCCTGCAAGACCGGGCTGGCGCCGATTTCCAGTCCCGCCGGGATAGGAAGGACCGCTCGGCGAGAGGATCGCGCTACCTCGCCGATTCCGACGTGCTGGTCTATTTCTTCGACCCGACCTATGATTCGCGACCCGGCAACGGTCACTCGATCGACTACCTCGCCGGAGTCCAGGCCGACCTCGGACTCGCCGCGATGGAGCGGCGGCAGGTACGCGGCCCGTACCTGCCGCAGCATATTGCCGTGTGCGTGCCCAAGCTCGACGACCAGGCCGTCTTCGACACCGCGCGCACCTACGACTGCCTGCGGACTGATCCCGGCACCGGCCTCCCTTGGGTTCCCCCTAACCAGGCCGACCGCCTGTTCGACATGATTACCTACGGCCAGTGCTCGCCCGAGTCTGACCTGCTCCGCCGGCTCGTGCGCAAGACCTTCGACCCGGCCCGCACGAGCTACCACGCGCTGTCCTCGATCGGCTTCTGGGCCGGGGAGGACGGCACGGTCGACGAGGATGACGTTTCCAGCCGGGTCCGGCGCCGCGGATCCTCCCTCAGCGCGCCTGAGTGGCAGCTGCGAGGCCGGGTCGACCAGATCAAGCCCGTTCATGTCCTCGACCCGCTGCTCGCGGTCATCGAGCGGCACCTGCGTCAGGCGGGCCGCTGATGACGGAGCACGTCCGCGTGACTGGCTGGGCGGTGCTCGGCAAGCTCCCCGGGGACAAGGAGGACTACCGGCCCTTGCTCGGCGGCTCCGCCCCGGGCGTGGTGGAGCGGGGCTGGGCGGGCGTCCCCAGCACGCCGCAACTGGGGGCGCGACCGGGACCCGGCCAGCTTCCCTGGGTGACGTTCCTGCCCGGCGGGACCGGAGCGGGGCGCTGGCTCGCGGTGACCGTGGTGGACACCGTTGAGGACCGGGACGCGGTCGGGCGCCAGAACACGGAGACTCGCTATCTTGAGGTCCCGTTCGCCGAGCTTACCCGGCTCGGTGCCGGCTACCAGGCCCTGCACCAGGCCGTGCCGCCCGTGAGCGAGTTCGCCGAGCTCGGCTCGGCCGATCCGGTAGACCTCAGCCTGCCTGGCCCTTCACTCGCGGGCACGCTGACCAAGGACCTCGAGGATCCCGAACGCTACGATCGCGCCGCCCGCATGGCCGCCCTGCTACTCGACGGGAGCCTGATGATCGCGCTGGCCGACCGGGACGAGCTGCCGCTTGACCGTCGGCTCGCGCAATTCGACCAGGTGCTGGGGTTGCTGCCCTTCGGCCTGCGCGCCGCGGTCAGCCTTGCCTCCTGGCACGATGGCACCCGGGCCGCCTTCCGCCTTGCGTTCGGCAAATTCCCTACCCGGCGCCAGGCGGTGGCTGAGAATGGCGGCGCCATCCCCGAGCCGACCGGGGAGCTGGCGACGAGGTACCTCAGCGACCTGCGCGAGTACCGTCAGCAACTCGGGGCTGAGCGGATCATCGAGCACCTGGCTCGCCATCGCTGCGCTCTGCCGGCTGACGGCGCGGCCGACGAGCCGGTGATCATGCCCGAGGCGGCCAGCCAGGAGGCAGCGGAGATCCTGATGTCGCTGGCCAGCCCGATGCTCGTCGTTGACGCCGTCCGGCGCGGCTCGCCATCGGTCGAGCGCGTCCGCAACGTGCGCGCGCACGCCTCCGGCCAGCTCGACCAGGCGTCGGTCGACGAGCTTGACGCGTACCTGCTGCGCCGGACCGACGCTCAGTCAGTGCAAGCGGCGCACGTCGGCTGGGGCAGCCATTCAGCCCGGGTAGCGGCCAGGGTCGCGCTGGAGCCGGCCGCGCCGGGCCGCTCACGGCGACAGGAGGTCCGCCGCCTCTACGAGTACGCCCGCATCCACCAGCAGGGCGATGAATTCCTGGCTGAGCTAGCGGCCGGGCGGACCTTCTCGGGAGACGCGATCTCCCCTGGGAACGTGGCCGTCCTGCTGGCTACGGTGGTTGACCCTGTCCACGGTGAGTTGCCATCCTTGCGGAGCGTCTTGCTGGAAGACCCTATAGTGCCCCGCTCACTGCTCCGGCTGTCCCTGCGCCAAGCCGGCGACCGCCCGTGGGAAGGCTGGCTGAGCTGGCTGGACCCGGGCGCCGTGGATGCCCCGCCCTGGCTGGGGCGGTACTTGCCCCTCGCCACCTGGCGGGGCGGCCGAATCCCCCTTCCGCCCCGAGGCGCCGGTGAAGGGCCGGACCTGGCGCTGATTGCCGCCTGCGTGCTCCGCGACAGCCCGTTCGCGGCGCTCGCCGAAGAATGGTGGCCTGCCCTCCTTCGCCTGGTATCGCCCAGCCCGGATGGCGATCACGGCGATCCGGGCCATAAGGCCCTTGAGGACTTTCTGCGACAGCCCGATGGCCCGGCCCGTGACCCGGCGACCGCCATCCGGCTGGACACGCTCCGCCTGTGCCTGCGGCAGCGGCCGCTGTACTACCCGTTCGGTGCGGGCGCGCCCGCGTGCCTGGAGTACCTCGACCTGCTCTGGAACCTGTGGCTAACGAGCACCGCCAGCATTGACGTACCGGAGCTAGCAGCCCGGTTGCTCCGCCTGCCGAAGGGCGCCGATCCGCTCAGCGAGGCCTCGGTCACGCTGCTGCGAGCGCTTGTGATCGATGACCGGATCCCCCTGACCGTGCCTTTGGCCGCTGAGATCGCTCAGTTCCTGGCGGCTGCCCCCGGGCTCGCGGACGACTCGCGGCTGCCGGACGAGTGGTGGATCCGGGTCGAGCGGCTCCGCCCGGATGTCCGCACCGCCGCCCACCGGCTCCGGATGGCGGTGCGTCGGGCGGAGGCCGACCCCGGGGCGGCCGACCTGGTCGAGATCGCCGTCCTCGGCGCCCGGGCGATCATCGGCGGCCGCATCGCAGGCGACATCGCGTTGATCATCGGGCCGTGGCTGGCCGAACGGCCCCCGGCCGTCCGCGCCGCGATCCTGCAGCTCATGGAGAGCGTCCTCACGGTCGACGGCGCGGAGCGCAACCGCTCGTGGGATGACTACATGAGCGACCTCGCCGAGCGCCTGGCCGAACCAGGCCCGCGCGGGGGCCTGCGTCGCCGGTGGCGCTCGGCCGGCCAGTAAGCCATCCCCGCCCAGCGGAAACGCGCGGGTGGCGGCTCTTTCCTCCTGTTGCTTCGATGGCGATCGGCCGTGGCCGGTCAGGCGGGCCGGACCAGGATCGGCGATAACGGACGGCAGCCCTCATCCCCCCGGGGAAAGGGGACGAGGGCTGCGGCCGGGCATCCCCGGCGCGTGCGGCCGGGCTGGCTGCTCGCTAGGGGACGAGGACCGGCGCGATCGCGACCGCGCCCGCGGTCGGGTCGAGCTCGGCGGACTGGGCCACGCCCGCCGGGGTGATCACGTCCATCGCCTTGGGGACAGTGTTCGGGTCGGCCGCGCAGACCGGGGCGGTGCCCCCGGCCGCGCAGACGCCGAACGAGTAGGCGCCCGGGGTGGCGGTGAACGCGCGGGCCTGGTCGGAGCTGAACCCGTCCTGGCCCGCCAGCACGACCGAGAAGCCCCACCCGGACGACGGGGTGCCGAATGATGATTCCGGCAAGGCGACCGTGATCGTCTTGTCGGACTGCTCGGCCAGCGTGCCCGGGGTGCCCCGGCTGGTGCCGGCGGCGTCGTCCCACGCGGTCGGGGCGAAGCCCTGGACCTCGACCCGCTGGCTCCACGCCCCGGCCGGGGCGATCGAGTAGTTGCGGGACGCGAACGGGGCCGCCGTGGAGGTGGCGGTGGCCCCGGGCACGTGCACGTAGACGTCGAGCAGCTGGGCGCCGTCGATCGAGCCGAACGTCGGGACCAGGTCCGCCAGCGTCACCCGCAGGTAGGCGTAGGTGCCGTCGCTCAGCACCTGGAAGCGGGTGATGTCGTAGGACCCGGCGACGAAGTCGGCCGCGGTCGGGTACTGGTAGGTGCCGGGGCCGTTGTCGTCCCCGGACGGGTCGGTCACGTCGAGGACGGTGGCGCCGCCGCCCTCGTTGGTCACGGTGGCCTGCGCGTAGCCGGTGCCGCGGCCGTGATCGGCGGTCGCCGAGACCGTGATCGCGGTGCTGCCGAAGCTCACCGGCACCGTCGCCGAGAACGCGCCGCTGGCCGACGCGGTCGCGGTCGCGACCGAGGCGGCTGCCCCGGTCGTGGTGTCGGTTGCCTCGACCGTGATGGCCGCGCCGGGCGCGCTCGTCCCGGTCACGACGGTCGACGAGGCGGCCAGGGTGGTGCCGGAGGCGGGGGCGGTGATGGTGACCGGCAGCGCGCGCGGCGGGCCGCCCTTGACGTAGCGGTCGGTCGTGATCGCCGGGGTGTCCACGTCATGGCCGGCCCCGAGCGAGGTGATCAGCCGCAGTTCCTGCCCCTGCGCCCAGGTCAGCGGAGACGCCGACCCGGCCGCCGAGCCGTCGGTGAACCCGATCGAGGCGGTCGCCGGGTCGCTGCCGTACGGCGAGGCCGGCAGGTCCGGGTCCTCCCAGGCCTGCTCGGGCACCAGGCCCACGCCGGAGGAGAAGTCGAACATGGCCTGCAGCAGGGCCTGTGCCCCGTGGCTGTTGCCCTCGGCCACGTCGGACTCGGCCCGCTCGCCCGACAGCACCGGCCACAGGTGCCCGGTGCCGATGTCGGTCGGCGCCCACGGCGCCCCCGGGGTGGTGCAGGTGGTCTGCGACGGCTGGTAGCAGTCGCCGTACCCGTCGGCGCTGCCGTCGGCGGCGTTGTCGCCGTAGCGGTAGTAGCCGGTCCCGCTGGGCGTGGTGACCCCGATGTGGCTGTCGACCACCGCGAGCGAGGCGAGCACGTCCGGGTCGTTAGCGGGCAGCTCGCCCAGCCGCACGAGCTCCTGGAAGCCCCCGTCGATGACGCTGCGCTGGTCCAGGGTGGGGCCGCCGTTGCCGAGGCTGTAGCTGATGGCGGCGTTCGGGTCGCCGGTCTTGGACAGCCGGATGAAGTAGGCCGGGCCGTCCGGGCCGGTGGTCGTCACGTCCCATGTCTTGATGTTGCGCTGGAAGTCGTCGGCCGTGGCCTGGTACAGCCGCGCCCGCGCCTGGTCGCCGTGCTCGGCCGCGATCGCGGAGGCGGCGGTCAGCCCGGCGATCTCGGCCGCGATGGTCGAGGGCGAGTAGCCCGACTGCTCCTCCCAGCGCTCGTTGCCGAACGACGGGCCGTTGGCGACCAGGAAGTCGGCCGCCGGGCGGATGTGGCCGGTGTACAGGCTGGCGCTGCCGCCGAGGCCCGACAGGTACGCCATCAAGATCGGGTAGGCCGACTCGTCCAGCTGGATGCCGCCGGTGTCCGGGGCGGACTTGCCGTTGACGAGCGAGTTGCGCGGGAGCGAGCCGTCGGGCGACTGCTGGCGGTCGAGCAGGAACAGCGTCGCCGCCCGGGCGGTCGCGATGTCGCCGTCGGCCATCAGGCCGGTGAACGCCTCGTACAGGTCGCGGGAGAAGACCTCGCGGTACGAGCCGAAGTACGACGGCTCGCCGCTCGCGGTCACCCCGGCCGGCACTGACTGGCCCCACGGGCTGGCCAGCGAGGCCACGATCGCGCCGGGGTAGGTCTTGTCCTCGCTCGCCTTCAGCACGTTGGCCGACAGCCAGTAGTGGCTGGTGAGGCTGGCCAGCTGCTGCCTGGACTCGCCCTTGACCGACCGGGGCGGCTGCTTGAGGGACGCGTCGTAGCTAGCCCACCCGCGCTGGTAGGAATTCTCGACCGCGCTGAACGGCCGGGTGAGCGACCCGCTGGCGACCGCGACCGACTGCGCCTGGGTGCGGCCGAAGCCCAGTGCCAGCGTCACCGAGCCGCCGTGGCGCGGGGTCACGTCCTGGGCCGCGGTGATGTGCCCGTCTGGGGCGGAGGTGGCCGGCGTGAGCGCCCGGGCGGCGTCGAGCTGCGTCAGCCCGTCGCTCGCGGTGCCCGCGTAGCCGACGGTCGCGCTGCTCGACGGGCTGCTCGCGGTGCTGGTCAGCGCCATGTACGTCGGCACCGCGTAGGTGCGGTTGACCGCGTTGGTCGTGGTGTTGGTGCTGTAGACCACCGGGACCGGGGTGCCGGTGGTGGTGTTGACGACGCCGGTGTTGGCGCCGGCGTTCTCGCTCCCGCCGCCGCCGTTGCCGTTGACGTGCGCGTCCAGCCACGCGTAGAGCTTCAGCCGCGACAGGCTGGCGTGCGAGCCGGGCGCGTTGCGCAGGCTGGTCTGCATCAGCACGGTGTCGCGGACCGGGTCGGTCACGTAGGTGGTGACGAGCTGGAAGCCGTGCTTGGCGTCGGTCGAGGTGACCGTGCAGGCCATGCCGCTGCGGTCGGCCGCCACCGTGTAGGTCATGTCGCGGGCCTGCAGGTCGGTGAACGTGGAGCCGTCGGTGACGACGTACTGCAGCGTGCTCACGTTCGTGTTGTCGATCGTCGGCTCGTACACGTCCGACAGCACCCCGCCGGCCACCGTGTACCAGACCTTGGAGGCACCCGGGCCGGCCGCCGTGCCGACGCAGTCCTTCCGGGCCAGGTCAAAATAAGAAGCCGTGCCGGGCCCGCCCGACGCGGTCATGCCCGGCGCGGGGCCGGCATGACCGGGCAGGGCCACCGCGGCCGGCGCCCCGATCGCCAGTCCGGCGACGATGGCCACCCCCGTGCCTGCAATGCCGAACATACGCCTACGCGCCATACTCGCGACCCCATCGTCTCGACGTCCCCATGCGGCATGGGCCATGCCCCTAGGGAGCCTCCCTCCGGAACGGCCGCCCGTCAAGCGCCCCGGTTCGGGCCGGAGGGCGCCGAGAGGACCGGGAAGCCTGGGGGCGCCGCCGGCAGCGGGTAGCCTCGACCCCGGGGAACCAGCCAGGGAGCGACGTGACACCCGACAGAGCACTGCCCGAGCCAGCCCGGCCGGAACCGGTCGCGCCGGAGCCGGTCTTGCCGGAGCCGGTCTTGCCGGAGCAGAGCCGGGAGGACACCGACGCCGGCTGGGGCGACTACGGCCGCGACCAGGGCGACGACTACCTCACCCGGGACCGCCCCCCGCACTGGGACGACTTCTAAGGCTCGTCCGGGCGATCTTCAGCCGTGCCGCGTGACATCGTGACCAGCGTGTCCTAGTCCAGTAGTGTCCTAGTCCAGTAGTGTCCTAGTCCAGTAGTGGCCTGCGCCTGCGGCGGCCGCAGCCTGCGGGGGCCGGTCGGCCCGTCCCCGCCAGCGCCGCACGCCACCAAGGCGGCACGCGCCCCTCGCGCCGCACCCGTCACCCTGGCTTCAGTAAGAAATTATCGTGGAGGATTTTCCCGCCCTGGCGTGGAAAATCCTCCACGATAATCCGGGACGCCGACAGCCCGCCTCATGATCGCCAGGACGCCCCTTAGGCGCTTGCATAAGGGAGTACCAGGGCGTCGGTGAGCGGGTCGATGCCGGCTAGCCCGGCCGCGAGCCGGGCCGGCAGCCCGTGCCGCTCGGCCAGGGCGGCGGGGGAGTAGTAGGCGACCTTCGTCTGGCCGCTGTCGTCCCAGATGAGGACCTTCAGCGGCAGGTCCAGGGCCGCTAGCGGGGCCGCGTCCATGACCGGCGTCCCCGCGGCCGGGTTGCCGAAGATCACCAGCGTGGTTTCCCGCAGTTCCAGCCCGGCCGAGGCGGCCTCGGACCGCTGGTCGATCACCGCGAAGACCTTCATGCCCTTGCTCGTCAGCAGCCCGTCCAGTCGCGCGACTGTCTCACCGACCGATCGCGGGCTGTCCTTGACCGTGACCCGGCTCTCGTCCTGACCGCTCACGACTGTCCCTCCTGCTTCTGGCCGCCACGCCAACCCCCCGCCAGCGCTCCGAGCGTAACCTTAGCCCCTCGCCGCAGCGATGACCCCGCGTGCGGTTCGTTGCCTCGCCTGGGCACCTCTCCATCCCACTGGCATCAGCCGTCACCAGCTCGTTAGCTGATGTCGTGGCGGTGGGCGTAGCCGATGGCGGCGGCCCGGTCGCGGGATCCGGTCTTGGCGAAGATGCGGCTGATGTGCGTCTTGACGGTGTGGTTGCTGAGGAACAACCGGGCGGCGATCTCGGGGTTGGTGAGGCCGTCGGCGATGAGGGCGAGGATCTCCGCCTCGCGCTGCGTCAGGCCGTCAGGCGGCGCCCCGGCCGGCGGCCGGCCTCCCGCCGGTGCACCTGAAGACCCCGGTGCTCCCGTTACCCCCTGCGCTCCCGGGTGGGCCTGTGCTCCCGGGTGGGCCTGGGCTCCCGGGAAGGATCCGGGGAAGGACGAGGCTCCCGGGGCAGGCTGGCCGCCCGCCCCCAGCAGCGCCAGGAACGTGTAGATGACCCGGCGGCGGCGCCTTCAGCCGCCAGCACGTCACCGCGTAAGGCGACGATGGCACCAGCGCGAAGCCGCCCGCCGGGTAACCCCGGCGGGCGGCTTCGTCGTCCGCGGTGGCGCTAGAGCGTGGCGTTGTACGCGGTGAGCGTCACCAGCTGAGCTTCGTCGGCGGCGATGGTGGCGAGCGTCCAGTGGCCGCCGTTGACCAGGTCGGTCACGCTGCTGATGTAGCTCCCGGTCGCCGAGTTCAGCGGCACGAGGACCGCCTCGCCCTGGGCGGCGCAGGCCAGGACGCTGGTGCCGAGGCCGCCGATCACCGCCTGGTTGGCGAGGATCGCCTGGGACGCGTTGTGCGCCGCGATCAGCTGCAGCTCGGTCGTCTGTGCCTCCAAGGCCGACTCAATCGAGGTCTTGCACGTCGATGCGGCCATGGCGGGAGCCGCGGTGGCCACGGCCACCCCGCCAGCGCTGCCGGCGGCCAGCGCCGCCGTGATCACCATGCGCCCCGCGCGTCTCCTGATTCCCAGCATGCACAGCTCCTTTTGCCGAATACGGGTGCCAGGCGCTCGACGGCATGCGGGCGTCCTGGACCCGGGCCGACGGGGACACGAGCGCAAGCACCGGTAATCCACATAACAGAACTTGATCCAACGCGCTATGCCGACCCAGCCAGGCCGGCCTGCCACGGCACCACGATGACCGTGCCCCTGCTGGGGCCAGTTAAGGGGGGCTGTGCCTTACAAGACTGCGGGGCGTGAGTGACTGCCTGGCATCGTGGGCACCGCAGCGGCGGGAGTGGCTCGCCGGGATCATCCTCGGCGGGAGTGGCTTGCCGGGATCATCCTCGGCTGGAGTGGCTCGCCGGGATCATCCTCGGCTGGAGTGGCCGCGCTGGGATCATCCTCGGCTGGAGTGGCTCGCCGGGATCATCCTCGGCTGGAGTGGCCGCGCTGGGCAGGCCGCGGCGGGCAGGCCGCTGCGAGGCCGGGAATCGCCGGGACGCGTCCTAGGCTTCCGGGTACTCGCGGTTCGGCTGGTACGGCTGCTGCTGGCCGGGGCCGGACGGGGGCTGCCCGTACCCGCCCGGTGCCTGGCCGTAGCCCGGCCCGGCCGGCGGCTGGGCGTTACCGCCAGCGCCCGCCCCGTAGGCGGGCTGGCCGTAAGGCGTTTGGCCGGCCGGCGGCTGGCCGTAAGCGGGCTGGCCGTAAGCGGGCTGGCCGTAGCCCGGCTGGCCGTAGCCCGGCTGGCCGTAGCCCGGCTGGCCGTACGCCGGCTGGCCGGGGGTGGCGGGCTGGCCGTAGGCGGGCTGGCCGTACCCGGCCGGCGGCTGGGCGTACCCCGCCGGGGCCTGGCCGTAGCCGCCGGGTGCCTGGCCGTAGCCCGGCCCGGCGGGCGGCTGGCCGTACCCGCCCGGGACCTGGCCGTAGCCCGCCGACGGGGGAACCCAGCCCGCAGCGGGCTGGTAGCCGGACGCCGCCAGGCGGCGCTTGGCGCCAAGCTCGCGGAAGAACTGGATGCCGAGCACGATCGGCAAGATGAAGACGTAGTAGAACAGGAAGTAGGTCCCGCTCTGGAAGAACAGCAGCAGGTAAAGGCCGTAAATGCCGAGCCCGGCACCGAGGACGCCGCTCAGCACCCGGCGCGGGATCGCTCCGCCGGTGTTGACGAACGCCATGGCCAGCATGGCGACCGCGCTCAGGAGGAGGAACACAACGTAGACATAGAACAGCACTGCGGTGCACCTCGCGTATCGGCCAGCCTCCCCCGTGTGGAGGACCTGCACATTCGATTATGCAACGGGCGGGACGAGCGCCTGGTTCCCGGCGGTTGTTCCTAATTCGTGCCTGAGCAGGCGCTGGCCGGTCGTGATCGACTCTGGCGCGCAGCCCGGGGACGGCCGGTCCCAGGAACGGCCCGGGCCCGGGAACAGCCGGGGCTGCCGACGAGACGCCGGGCTCCGCCTAGCGACGGTACCCAGCGCACCCCAGGATCTGTAGCTGACCCCCCACCCATGTCAGTACAGTTTCCCCACCCCTAATGGGCTGGTTACCAGGCGGTGCCCGGCGTCTCGCAACACTTGTGAGCTAACCCTATGCGCGAGCGGGGCGCCATCCCCGGATCCAGGGGTGCCCCCTCAGCGGGCCATTTCCCTAGACTGGGCAAGTGGCAGCGCATGTCAGTACCGCGTCTGGCCAGGTCATCCGGCTCACCGAGGGCAGCCAGCTCGTCTTCGGGCGCGGACCGGAGGTTGACCTGGCTATTTCGGCCGGCCGGGGCCTGTCCCGGCGGGCCGGGATGATCAAGACGACCCCCGAGGGAGCCTGGATCGCCAACATCAGCAAGACGCACGCCCTGTACGTGGCGGGCGACGGCTACCGGATCAGGCTGCCACGGCTGGAGGGGGACGGGGACCCGGCCGGCGGCTGGCTCGTGCACGCGGGGACGGCCATGGTCGGCTCCCGGGCCATGATGGACGACGGCCAGCAGCTCGTGGTCACGGTCCCGGGCCGGCATCGCCGCCCGGGCGACTCCTCGTCCCTCCCGGGCGGCACCATCGGCGGGCCCAACGGAGCGAACGGGACCACCGGGGTGAACGGGGCCGCCGCCGACGCGGGCAGCCTCGCGCCGAGCGATGCCGAGGGCACGCTGCTGCCGCTGTACCTGGACCCGATGACCAAGCTGTTCCTGGTGGCCCTGTTGTGGTGCCGCCCGTGGCTGACCGACCCAGGGGGCGCCTCGCCGTTGCCGCGCACCCCGGAGATCGCCCGGGCCGCGCTGGAGGCCACCGGGGCGCACCACGAGCTCGAGCGGTTCGACAACGACCAGGAGTTCCGCGACCGGCTCTCGGCCCGGGTGGCCGAGCACCTCAAGGTGCTGCGCCGAAAGATCACCGAGCGCGGGCTAACCGGTCCCGATGTCCGGCTCTCGGACGAGGTCGCCGTCGGGATCTTGATCGAGCACGGCATCGTCGCCGCCGCCGACCTGCGGCTCCTGGCCGACCCGGCCTGGTGCTCGCGGCAGGAGGACCTGTGGTGGACGCGCGAGTTAGGGGCCGCTAAGGCTACCCGCCGCCCGGTGGCGGCCCGCCCGGCGGCGGGCCCGTGGGCGGCGCCCCGCTCGGAGGATTTCCGCTCGGAGGATTTCCGCTCGGCGGCGGCCCGCTCGGCGGCGGCCCGCTCGGCGGCGGCCCGTAGCTCGGTGGCCCGCCCGCGAACGGGTGCACCACGAACGTCGTGCTCGCCGTCTGGCCGTCCGCCCCGGTTGCCACGGCGGTGTACGTCCCCGGCGGCATGGCGCCCGCGAAGAAGTAATGCCCCTGGTCGATCGTGTAGTTGAACATGCCCTGCATGTCGGCCGTCGGCTTGTAGCGGGAAGCCCCCACCCCGGTCAGCTTGACCGTGACCACCCCGAACGGGGGGAAGCCGCTGCCGTGCAGGATGAACGAGGTGTAGCCGTCGCCGTAGGGCTGGCTCACGCAGACCTGGGGGGTACTGGTCTGCAGGACGAGCGAGCACCCCGTGTTCACCTGCGGCTGCACCGCTGACGGGGCGGGCGCGGCCGTGGGCGTGGGGCGCAGCGACGGCGTGACCGAGGGCGCCAGGGACGCCGTCGACGGGGCCTTGCCCGAGCCGCTGAGCGCGATCCCGATGCCTGCCCCGGCCGCGAGCAAGACCACCGCCGCCCCGGCGAGGCCCGCCCACAGGAGCGGGTGGCGGCGGCCGTCGCCCGCCCGGGCCGCCCCGGCGCCCGCGGCGGGATCGGCTGGCTCGTCATCGGCCGGGCCGGGCCGGGCCCGGAACGCCTCGGGCGGCTCGAAGCCCGGCAGCGCGGTATTCGACCCGGATGTCCCGTCGTCCTCGTCGGTGCCCCAGCGCGCGCCTGACCCGCTGGTCGCGCCAGTGTAGTCGTCCTCGTCCTCGTCGGCCCAGCCCCGGGCGCCACCCGGGCCGGGCGCCTGACCCGGACGGCCCGGCCCGCGGCCGGCGCCGCCGGCGACCGCCGACCCGCCAGCACTGCTGAAGCCGCCCGAGCCGCCCGGGCCGCCGGATCCGGATGAGCCGCCCGGGCCGGATGACCCGCCTGCGCCCGCCCCGCTCCCCGGGCCGATCCGGTCGCCCGTACCAGCCGGGCCGCCGGGCCCGGCCCCGCCCGAGCCCGCCTGGCCGCCGCTACCAGCCAACCCGCTCAGGCCAGCCCCGCTCAGGCCGGCCCCGCCCGGGTCGGCCGGGCCAGGGGTCCCGGCCAGCGCGCCCGTGGTGGCCCCGCCCGAGCCCGCGCCACCCGAGCCGGCCGCACCACCCGAGCCGGCGCCACCCGAACCAGCAGCGCCACCCGAACCAGCAGCGCCACCCGAACCAGCAGCGCCACCTGAGCCGGCCGCACCCCCAGAGCCGGCCGCACCGCGTGAGCCCCAGCCGTTACCCGAGCCCCCGCTCCCGCCGGGTCGCCCGCCGGTACCGCCCGCCCGTCCCCCGGTGCCCCCGGTGCCGCCGCTCCCGCCGGGCTGCTGGGGCCCGCGCTCGAACTCGGCGATCAGGTCCATCGCGGCGGCCGGGAGGTAGGACGCGGAGGTATGCCCGTGGTCGCCCGGGTGCGCGAACGGCCCGAGCTCGGTCAAGATCGCGGTGTCGGTCGGCCGGTCGCGGGGGACCCGCGCGAGGCACGCGGCCGCCAGCCCGGCCAGCTCGGGCGGCATGCCCGACAGGTCCGGCTCCTCGGTCGCGAGCCGCACCAGGATGTCCATGACGGTGTCGCCCTGGTAGGGCGGGTGCCCGGTCGCGGCGTACACCAGCGTCGCCCCGAGGGAGAACACGTCGCTCGCGGGCGAGACCGCGCTGGCATCGCGGGCCTGCTCGGGCGCCATGTAGGCGGGGGTGCCGGCCGCTCCCCGGGTGGAGGTGAGCTCGATCCGCTCGGCCGCCCGGGCGACCCCGAAGTCGATGACCCGCGGCCCGTCGGCCGCGACGAGGACGTTGGACGGCTTCACGTCCCGGTGCAGCAGCCCGACCCGGTGGATGGACTGCAGTGCCTCCGCGCAGCCGGCCGCGAGCCAGCGCACCGCCGGGACCGGCAGCGGCCCGCCCTTGCGGACCAGCGTGCGCAAGGAGGGGGCGGGCACGTAGGCGGTCGCGACCCAGGGCAGGTCGGCCTCGGGGTCCGCCTCGATGACGGCGGCGGTGAACACCCCGCTGACCCGCCGGGCCGCCGCCACCTCGCGGGCGAACCGGGCACGGAAGCCCGGCTCCTCGGCCAGCTCCACCCGGATCGTCTTCACCGCTACCAGCCGCCCGGCCGTGGACCGGGCGAGGAACACCTGCCCCATCGCCCCCGAGCCGAGCCTGCCGATGATCGAGTACGGCCCGATCCGCTCAGGGTCCCAGCGGCGCAGCGGCTGCAGGACCGACTGCGACACCACGGGCCGCCTCCCTTCGCGCAATTGCCGGAACCAATCTTCCATATTCAGGCGCAGGACGAGGGCCGCTCGCCTCCTGCAAATTAACCATTTAAAACAAACTCTTACTGAACGTGCACACGTCGTAGCGCTAGCGCACCAACTCAAACCAGGCCGGGCGCCCCGAGCGTCCCGGCCCCGCCGGCGATGCCGCCGCCGGGGCCGGGATCACCGGCGGTCCGCTAGAAAGGCGAGAGTCGTTCGTGACTAGAGTGAATTAACTGTCTGTTGGGGCTAGGTTTGCTTAGCCCTAACTGGCTTCCGGAATGCCGGCGTTCGCGGCGGCGAGCAGCTCCTCCAGGCGCGCCCGCGTGAGGGCGCCCCCGAACAGGCTGACCATGCGCCCGACCGGGGCGTCGCCGATCAGCGACAGCAGGTCCACCCCCATCGCCTCGGACGACCCGCCGCCGGGGGACGCCATCGCCGCGAACGCCTCGGTCAGCGGCGGCCCGGCGACCGGGTCGGTCATGACCTCGCGGATCGTGGAGTTCATCGTCAGCGGCACCCGCACCTCATCCCCGGTCACCGCCACCACGCCCGACAGCCGCAGGTCGCGGCTGGACGCCCCGACCGACACCTGGTACTCACCGCCCTCGACGACGAACCGGTCCACCCGCCGGTCCCAGTAGGCCAGGTCACCCCGCCGCAGCGTGATCGCGACGTCGCGGCTCTCGCCCGGCTCCAGGTCCACGATGGCGAACCCCTTCAGCTCCCGGGGCGCCCGGGCGACGGCCGAGCCGGGCAGGCTCGTGTACGCCTGGACGACCTCCCGGCCCGCCCGCTGGCCGGTGTTGGCCACCGTCAGCCGGACCTCGATGCCGCCGGGGGCGGCCGCCAGCCGCAGGCCCGCGTAGCCGAACGTCGTGTAGGACAGGCCGTGCCCGAACGGGAACGTCGCGGGCAGGTCGCGGGCGTCGTGCCAGCGGTAGCCGACGAAGATGCCCTCGCCGTACAGCACGTGCGAGTGCTCGCCGGGGAAGTTGAGGAACGCCGCCGTGTCCTCGATCCGCGCGGGCACGCTCTCGGCGAGCCGCCCGGACGGGTTGACCGCCCCGAACAGCACGTCGGCGACCGCCCCGCCGGCCGCCTGGCCCAGCAGCGCCCCGTCCAGGATCGCGGGCACCACCGCGGCGAGCGGGGCCAGCCGCAGCGCCCCGCCGTGCGACAGCACCGCGACCGTCCGCGGGTTGGCCGCCGCGACCGCGGCGGCCAGCTCCGCCTGCCCGGGCGGCAGGTCAATGGTGGTGCGGTCGAAGCCCTCGGACTCCTGGCGGGCCGACAGCCCGAGGAACAGCACCGCCGTGTCGGCCGCCCGGGCCGCCGCCACCGCCTCGGCCACCAGCTCCCCGGTCAGCAGGTTCTCGCCCGCCCCGGAGCCGTCGGCGGCGAAGCCGGGCGAGTAGGTGACCTTCCCGCCGCCCGCCTCGGCGGCCGCCCGCAGCGCGTCCAGGGGCAGGTCGACCCGGGTGGGAGTCACGTGCGAGCTGCCGCCGCCCTGGTAGCGCGGCTCGGCCGCGAACACGCCGATCACCGCCAGCGTCCCGCCCGGCGCGAGGGGGAGCAGGCCGCCGTCGTTCTGCAGCAGCGCGATGCTGCGCCCGGCTGCCTCCCGCGCCAGCGCGTGATGGGCGTCGGCGTCAACCGGGCCGGGCGCGGCCGCGCGTCCCTCGACCGCCTTGCGGGCCAGCCCGGCGAGCCGCTCGACGGCCCGGTCCAGGACGGTCTCGGGCAGCAGCCCGCCGCCCACGGCCTCGGCGAGGCCCGCGTCGCTCTCGTCCCCCGGCGCGGGCATGGCCAGGTCGCAGCCGGCCGCGACGGCGGCCGCCCGGTCGGCGACCGCGCCCCAGTCGCTGACGACGAGGCCGTCGTAGCCCCACTCCTCGCGCAGCACCTGGGTCAGCAGGAAGTGATTCTGCGAGACGAGGACGCCGTTCAGCCGGTTGTAGGAGCACATGATGGTCCACGGCCGGGCGTCCCGGACCACCGCCTCGAAGGCCCGCAGGTAGATCTCGCGCAGCGCCCGCGGGTCGACGTCGGAGCTGGCGCGCATCCGGTCGTGCTCGGCGTTGTTGGCGGCGAAGTGCTTCAGCGAGGCCCCGACCCCCTGGGACTGCAGGCCGCGCACCCAGGCGGTCGCGAGGGCGGCGGTCAGCAGCGGGTCCTCGGAGAAGTACTCGAAGTTGCGCCCGCCCAGCGGGGACCGCTTGATGTTGATGCCCGGCCCCAGCAGCACGTCGACCCCCTCGGCCCGGCACTCCCGCGCGAGGGCGATCCCGACCCGTTCGGCCAGGGCCGGATCCCAGCTCTGGGCCAGCCCGGCGGCGGGCGGGAAGCAGGTGGCCGGCTTGCTCCGCGCGACCGCCGAGGGGGCGTCGGCGTCGGTCCACCGCAGCCCGTGCGGGCCATCGGACATCCGGACGGCCGGGATGCCGCCGGCCTCCTTGGTCCACCAGAAGTTGGCGCCGCTGCTCAGCGCGGCCTTCTCGTCGCGGGTCAGCCTGGGGGATTGCGGTTGCGTCATTGCGGTGCGCGCCTTCCTGTTGAGCATTTACCGACATCTTCGCCCAGTGCGGCCGGACCGGGCCATGCGCGCCTCAATGCGCCCACACCGGTCTGCATACCCGCATTCACGCCGCCGCCGTCCTCACTAGGTTGCCGACTTGCGGTCCCGTCGTTGTATCGTCACTGGTGGGGGACGGATGAGATGCCGGGCGGAGCTTACGCTCGGCTATCAAGGAGCTAGGACTATTCATGCCATACAGGGCAAAGTCGTCGGAGACGGACGTTATCTTCGGCGCGCTCGCTAACCCCACCCGGCGTGAGATCCTGGACCTGCTCCGCAGCGGGCCGCGGGCGGTGCAGGACATCGCCGTGCACTTCGACATGACCCGGCCGAGCGTGTCCGAGCACCTGAAGGTCCTCCTGGACGCGGGCCTGGTCACCGAGCAGCGCGACGGCCGGCGGCGGGTGTACGAGGTGCGGGCCGACCCCCTCTCGCACCTGGCCGACTGGCTTACTCCGTACGAGCGGCACTGGCGCGAGCGACTGGCCGGGCTGCGCGACGTCCTGGAGGAAGAACAGGCATGACCGCCGACTCGCCCGACCTGGCCGCCATCGCCGCCGACGTCTTCCTGCCGCACGCGCCGGACCAGGTCTGGCGGGCGCTGACCGACCCGGACGTGCTCGCCCGCTGGCTCATGCCCAACGACTTCAAGCCGGTCGTCGGGCATAAGTTCACCTTCCGGGCCAGGCCCGTCCCGGCGGCGAAGTTCAGCGGCACCATCGCGTGCGAGGTGCTGGAGCTGCGCCCGGCCGAGTTGCTGGTCATCAGCTGGCGCGACGCGGGCGAGGGCAACGACCTCGATACCACCGTGACCTGGCGCCTGGAGCCCGAAGGGCGCGGCACCCGGCTGTTCCTGCTGCACGACGGCTTCGACCCCGACCACCCGCTGGAGCGCCTCGCCCGCTCGGCGATGGCCAACGGCTGGGCGATCAGGATCCTGCCCGCCCTGGCGGCAGTCCTGGAGGACGCTGCTCCCTGAGGGCATCTTTCACGGGCCCGGCCGACTCGCCCAACTTGGCCCGCGGTCGCGCTGGCAACCGCGGGCCGCGCTGCTGGGCGCCTTGGCCGGGCGGCCCTAGAGGGTGGTGTCCTCGTAGCCCTCGGGGCGGCCCTCCAGGACCATGAACTTGGTCTCCAGGAAGTGGGGGAGGCCCTCGCGGACGCCCTCGCGGCCGATGCCGGACTGATCAGGCCCATCGGCGCGTTCCACGGGATGATCGCGCCGACGACGCCGGCCGGCTCGCGCACCAGCAGGCCGAACTCGCCCGCCGGGGGCCTGGCGGGCTCCTCGAACGGGAACGTGCCGGCCAGCGCCGCGAACGCGTCGAACGTCCGCTTGGCGCCCTTGCCGCCGCCGCGGGCCACGGCGTGCAGCACCCCCGACTCCCGCGGCCAGATCTGCCCGAGGTCGGCCGAGCGCTTGGCCAGCTCCTCCCCGATCGCGCGCAGGTACTCCGCCCGCTGGTGGTGCGTCAGCCACGGCCAGGACCGCTGTCGAACGCCTCCCGGGCGGCGGTGACGGCCCGGTCGATGTCAGGGGCTTGCGCCTCCGCCACGGCGAAGTACAGTTGCTCGGTATCGGAGTCGAAGACGCTGATCTTGGCGTCCGACGACGGCGACACCCATTGCCCACCGATGAAGAAGCGGTCCGCGTGCTTGATCGGCGCGGTTGCCTGGGTCATGAGGTGCCCTCTTCCTTACTAGTTTCACTGTGATTACAACGCTGGCCCCGGCCACCGGCCGGGCACCATGTGACCTGGCCACACGCGACGGTGGTAGTTGGAGCATCACGGACTAAAGGAGCGGTGATGGGCTTTCTCGATGAGGAGACCTGGCGGGCCCGGGTGTACAGCGGCGGATGGGTGACGGCCTCCGGTGGCGACGCCCCCGTGACCGAGCCCGCCACCGGGGCCGAGCTCAGCCGGATCGGCATCGCCGGCGCCGGCGACGTGGCCCGGGCCGTCGCCGTGGCGGCCGCGGCCCAGCGGGACTGGGCCGCCCGGCCGCACTCCGAGCGGGCGGCGGTGCTGCGCCGCGCGGCCGTCATCTGGGCGGACAACGCGGCCGAGATCGAGCGCTGGGCCATCCGCGAGAGCGGCAAGGTCGTCCCGGCCGCCCAGTTCGAGACCCACCTGGTCACCAGCGAGCTTAACGAGGCGGCCACGCTGCCGTCGCGGCCGTACGGCGAGCTCATCCCCAGCGAGAGCCCGCGGCTCAGCTTCACCGAGCGCATCCCCGTCGGCGTCGTCGGGGTGATCTCGCCGTTCAACTTCCCGCAGGTCCTCGCCATGCGCTCGGTCGCGCCGGCGCTCGCCCTCGGCAACGCCGTCATCCTCAAGCCGGACCCGCGCACCGCCGTGTGCGGCGGGGTCGCCATCGCCCGGGTCTTCGCCGAGGCGGGGCTGCCCGAGGGGCTGCTGCACGTGCTGCCGGGCGGCCCCCGGGCGGGGGAGGCCCTGATCACCGAGCCGCTGGTGCGGGTCATCTCGTTCACCGGCTCGACCGCCGCCGGGCGCCGGGTCGGCGAGCTCGCGGCCCGGCACCTCAAGCGCGCCCACCTGGAGCTCGGCGGCAACTCGGCCCTCGTCGTCCTCGACGACGTCGACGTGGACCGGGCGGTTTCGGCCGGGGCCTGGGGGTCGTTCCTGCACCAGGGGCAGATCTGCATGACGACCGGGCGCCACCTGGTCCACGAGGGCGTCTACGACAAGTACGTGAGCGCCCTGGCCGACAAGGCGGCGAGCCTGCCGGTGGGCGACCCGGCGACGGGCGAGGTCGCCCTCGGGCCGATCATCGACGAGCGGCAGCGGGACAAGGTGCACGCCCTGGTCACCCAGACCACCAGCGCCGGCGCCCGGCTCGCGGCCGGTGGGACCTACGAGGGCCTGTTCTACCGGCCGACGGTGCTGGCCGACGTGACGGCGGGCATGCCCGCCTACGCGAGCGAGGTATTCGGCCCGGTCGCCCCGGTGCTGCGGTTCGGCTCAGCCGACGACGTGGCCGAGCTCGCGGCCCGCAGCGAGTACGGCCTGTCGCTCGGCATCCTCACCGCCGACGTCATGCGGGGCCTGGACCTGGCCCGCCGCATCCCGACCGGGATCGTCCACATCAACGACCAGACCGTCAACGACGAGGCGAACACGCCGTTCGGCGGCATCCTCGACTCCGGCACCGGCGCCCGCTTCGGCGGCGGCGCCAACGTCGGCGCGTTCACCGAGACCCGCTGGGTGACGATGCGGGGCGACATCGCGCCGTACCCGTTCTGAGGCCGGGCCCGTGAAAGGGAACGGGATGCGAGCGATCAGGCCGGGCCCGCGCAGCCAGCGCGCGCTCAGTCCGTGAACGTGGGGTCGGCGCCATGCCGGCCGGGGGCGCGGTCCGTGGGCTCCTCCCAGTCCTCCTGCCGGCCCAGGGCGGTCAGGTCGAGCCAGGAGTAGGAGCTGCCGAGGATGTCGGTGCCGCGCGCCCAGGTCGAGTAGGTGTGGAAGACCTGGCCGTCCTGCGCGAGGAAGCAGCTCACGCCGGGCACCTCGGCCGAGGTCTCGCCGTCGCCGATGGCCTCGGGCGCGGGCCGGTAGTTGTACTCCAGGAGCTGGCGGCCGGAGTCCAGGGTGGCGCCGAAGTCGTAGTTGAAGTCGCTGCCGGCCGAGGAGTACCACGGCACCGTCCAGCCCCGGCTGGCCGCGTAGGCCCGCAGCTTGCCCAGCGGGGCGCGCGACACCAGGGCGAACGCGGTGTCGCGCGAGCGCAGGTGCGCGAGCATGCCGTCGGACACCTCGTCGATCCCGGCCGTGCAGCCCGGGCAGGCCGCGTCCCAGTCCGGCCCGAACATGACGTGCTGGACGATGAGCTGGGACTTGCCGTCGAACAGGGCGGCCAGCGGCACCGGCCCGTCGGGCCCGTCGAGCCGGTAGTCCTTGTCGACCCGCACCATCGGCAGCCGCCGCCGCTCGGCGTTCAGCGCGTCGCGGCTGCGGGTCGCCGCCTTCTCCGCGGCCAGGAACTGCTTCCTGGCCGCCAGCCACTCCTCGCGGGACACGATCTGGGGAAGGGCCATGTCAGCCTCCTTCGCGTGAATGAGCTACTGGCAGGCGGCCCGGCGGGCCGCCTGCCAGTAGCGACCGCGCGCGGGCGGCGTTCTCATCGGCCAGCCGGGCGGCCAGCCCCGCGCGGGCCGGTCAGGCCGGCGCCTTAGGCCGTCCTAGGCGCCGGCCGCCAGCGGGCCAGGGTCGTGCAGCCGCTGGTGGGATCGTGACAGCGGCTCGCCGGCGAGCCGGGCGCTGATGCCCGCGTTGAAGTTGGGGCATTGCGCGACGTCCTCGTGGGGGCAGCGCAGCCCGTGGCTGACGGCCTCGCGGACGGCCTGCGCCCGGGCGATCTGCTCGTCCAGTTCCGCGAGCTTGCGCCGCAGGAGCTGCCTGCGGTCGCCGGGCAGGCCGGCCGGGGTGGCCAGGAGGGCCTTCTGCTCGGCCAGGGTGAAGCCCGCGTCGCTGTAGAGCCCGATGGCGGCGACGAGCGTGGCCGCCGACTCGGGGTAGCGGCGCTGTCCCGCGACCCTGGCCGGCGCCGGGAGGAGGCCGAGCTCCTCGTAGTAGCGCAGGGCCGAGGCGCGCACGCCGGCGCGGCGGGCCAGCTCGCCGATCGCCAGCAGGCTGCCCGCCCCGTTGACTTCAGGTGCGCTTGAAGGTGTTGGCTTCCGGCCATGAGGACTCAACATGCTGGAAGCATGCCACGGGCGGTGCGCGCGGCGGTGACCTCCGCGCTTGAGTACGGGGTCGCGCACGCCGGGATCGCCGTCGTGCGCGCGCTGGATCGCGACGTCATCGGCCAGGCTCATCGTCCCCGGGGTGCGGCCGGGCGGGTGCAAGGCTGGGAGATGGCCCACCGCCCGTCCAACCGGGACCGTAGCCGCTGGGCGGTGTCGCTGCTCGGCGTGCAGTCGGCCGACCGGATCCTGGAGGTCGGCTTCGGCCCCGGGGTGGCGGTCGCGGCCCTGGCCCGGGCCGGCGCGGCCCACGTGTACGGCGCCGACCACTCCGCGGTCATGGTCCGGCAGGCGTCGCGGCGCAACGCCGCCGCCATCCGGGCCGGCCGGGTCACCCTGGTCAACGCCCCCGTTGACCAGCTCCCGCCCGATCTCGACGGCCCCTTCGACGCCATCCTCGCCGTGAACTCCCTCGGGTTCTGGCCGGCGCCAGGCGAGCGCCTCGCCGGCCTCCGCCGGCGGCTCGCGCCCGGCGGCCGCATCGCGATCGTGTCCCAGCCGCGCTGCCCCGGGGCGACGGCGGACACGTCCCGCCGCGCCGCCCGCGAGATCGAGGGCCTGCTGACGGAGGCCGGCTTCACGCACGCGAGGACCGAGGCCCTTCCCCTCAGGCCGCCGGCGATCTGCGTCCTCGCCATCAGCCCGCGGGCCAGCCGCTCACCGGGGGGATGAGCTTGCGGCGAACGCGGGGCCTGCCGCTGGCTGCGCTGCCGGCGATCGCCCGGGTCGGCCGAAGGTACGCAGCCGGCGGTGGTCACCGCCACTGGTTACCGGCCACGGCCGGCCCGCTGTGGAGAGCCGGCCCTACAGGCCGCTGGCGAGGGTAACGCCGCCGTCGATGACGAGGGTCTGCCCGGTGATCCAGCTGGCCTGGTCCGACAGCAGGAACGCGACCGCCCCGGCGACGTCGGCCGGCACTCCGAGGCGCTTGAGCGGATAGGCAGCCGACACCTCCTCCTCGCGGCCCTCGTACAGCGCGGTGGCGAACTTGGTCTTCACCACCGCCGGGGCGACGGCGTTGACCCGGATGGCGGGGCCGAGCTCGACCGCGAGCTCGGTGGTCAGCCGGATGAGGGCGGCCTTGCTCACCCCGTACATCCCGATCCCCGGGCTGGCGTGCAGGCCCGCGACGGAGGCGACGTTGACGACGGAGCCGCCATGGGCTCCCATCCACGCGTCCCGGGCCCGGCGGGTCCAGGCCAGCGGCGCGAGCACGTTCACGGCGAGGATCTTCGCCGCCGCGGCCGGGTCGACGTCCGCCAGCGGCCCGTACACCGGGTTGATGCCGGTGTTGTTGACCAGCATGTCCAGCCGCCCGAACGCCTCGATCGCCGCCGCGACCGCCGCCGCCTGGTGCTCCCCGTCATCGGACTTGCCGGCCACCGCGATGGCCGCGCCCGGGCCGCCCAGCCCGGCTACGGCCTCGGCCAGCGGCCCGGGGCTGCGGGCGGTGATGCACACCCGCGCGCCGTGGCGCACGAGCTCGGCGGCGATTCCCAGCCCGATGCCCCGGCTGGCGCCGGTGACGATCGCGACCCGGTCCTTGAGCGACTCCATCGTGCCCGCCTTCCCTGAGCGACTCCGCTGCCATCATCCTCCGCCCCCGCCCGCGGGCGGGGAGCGCCCTTCCCTTTGCCCTCGCCGTCGGCCTTTCCCGGCCAGGGCCAATTTAAAGGGTCCGCTCTCGGCCCTGCCCCGGGCCCGCGGCTGGGACCGGCGCGACCGGCGCTACGCGCCGGTCGCGCCGTCGATGCGCTCCCGGAGCAGGTCAGCGTGGCCGTTGTGGCGGGCGTACTCCTCGATCAGGTGCACGTAGATCCAGCGGAGGCTGACCGCCTGCCCCATGAAGCGGCCGGTGTCGGCCAGGGACCGGGCGGCGCAGTGCTCGCGGGCGCGGGCGATCTCGGCCCGCCAGGTGGCGAGGGCGTCGTCCAGGGTGGCCCCCTCGGCCAGGTCGAAGCCGCCGTCGGGGCCGTCGGGGTCAGCCGCCGGATCGTAGATGGGCGGCGCCTGCTCGGCCGCGAGGACCCGGCGGAACCAGTTCCGCTCGACTTCCGCCATGTGCTGGACCAGGCCCGTCAGCGTGAACGGGGACGGCGGGACGGATGCCACGGCGGCCTGGGCGTCGTTCAGCCCCGCGCACTTGCGGGCGAGGGTGACGCGATGGAAGTCCAGCCAGCCCTCGAGAGTGGCGCGCTCGTCGGTGTTCAGGGGCGGCATCGGCCGCTCGATGGTGCTCACCGGCCGATTATCGCGGCCGGCTCCCTTCGGGGACGCGGGTCTCAGGGGATGAGGACGGCGGCGCCGTCGAAGCGGCCGCCCTTGAGGTCGGCCAGGGCCTGGCCGGCGGCGTCGAGCGGGTACTGGTGGGTGGTGACCGACAGCCGGTGCCCGGCCGCGAACGCCAGGAACTCCCGGGCGTCCGCCCGGGTATTGGACGTGACGCTGCGTACCTGCCGCTCCTGGAACAGGTGCCGCTCATAGGACAGCGGCGGGATGCCGGTCAGGTAGATCCCGGCGATGGCCAGCGTGCCGCCCCGGTCCAGGGCGGCCAGGGCGGTCGGCACCAGGTCGCCGGCCGGGGCGAAGAGGATGGCGGCGTCCAGCGGCTCGGGCGGCTGGTCGGCCGGGCCGCCGACGAACGAGGCGCCCAGCGAGCGCGCGAGCTCCTGGGCCTGCGCGCCCCGCGTCAGCACCGACACCGTCGCGCCCTGGGCGAGCGCGACCTGCGCGGCCAGGTGGGCGCTGCCGCCGAAGCCGTAGAGGCCGAGCCGCCCGCCGGGCGGGAGGGCGGCCCGCTTGAGGGCGCGGTAGCCGATGATGCCGGCGCACAGCAGCGGGGCGAGGTCGGCGTCGGAGTACCCCGGGGGCAGCGGGTGCGCGTAGGCGGCCGGGACGGTCATGTACTCGGCGTAGCCGCCGTTGGCGTCCCAGCCGGTGTAGGCCGAGGCCGGGCAGAGGTTCTCCGCCCCCCGCCGGCAGTAGCGGCACGTCCCGTCGGTGCTGCGCAGCCAGGCGGCCCCGGCCCGGTCGCCCGCCCGGAAGCCGGCCGCGTCACCCGGGCCGGCCGCCACCACCTCCCCGACTACCTCGTGCCCGGGCGTCACCCCGGAGTGGTGCACCGGCAGGTCCCCCTCGGCGACGTGCAGGTCGGTGCGGCACACCCCGCAGGCGATGACCCGCAGCAGGAGCTCGCCCGGGCCTGGCTCCGGGACCGGGACCTCCCGCGCCACCAGCGGGCCACCGCCGGGGCCATCCCCGTCGGCGGGCCCAGGGTGATCGACATGCCAAGCCCGCATCGCCCGCGCTCCCCCTGTGACGCCCCGCCCCCTGCCCTCTTACCGTAGCCCCGTCGGCCGGGCCGGGTCGGCCAATGGCGCGGCTGGCCGGCGCGTCGCCCGGCCCTTCCCGTGCGCCGGCCCTTCCCGTGCGCCGGCCCTTCCCGCGCCTGGCCGGGGCGGCCCGGTGACCCGGCCCGGCCAGGCACGGGGCGATTGACTCTCCCGGATGCCGCGCCCGGCGGGTTATGGTGTCCGGCATGACGGTCATCAGCGGAGCCGGGGTCGTCGTCACCGGCGGTGGCGGCGGGATCGGGCGGGCGATCGCGCGGCGCTTCGCCGCCGACGGGGCCCGCGTCGTGGTCAACGACCTGGACGCCGGCGCCGCGGCGGCGGTCGCGGCCGAGGTCGGCGGGCACGCGGTGGCGGGCGACGCCGGAACCCGGGACGGGGTGGAGGAGCTGATCGCGGCGGCCACGCGGGCCCTGGGCGAGATCGACGTCTACTGCTCGAATGCCGGGACGGGGGTCGGGGCCGGGCCGGACAGCCCGGAGGACGAGTGGCAGCGGGCCTGGGAGGTCAACACCCTGTCGCACGTGCGGGCCGCCCGGGCGCTGCTGCCAGGCTGGCTGGAGCGAGGACGGGGGACCTTCGTCGTCACCGCGTCGGCGGCGGGCCTGCTGACGATGCTCGGGGCGGGCGCGTACTCGGCGACCAAGCACGCCGCCGTCGGGTTCGCCGAGTGGCTGGCGGCCACCTACGCGCATCGCGGGCTGGCCGTGCACTGCGTCTGCCCGCAGGGAGTCCGCACCCAGATGCTGGCCAGCACCGGCCGGGCCGGGGACGTGGTGCTCCGGGACAGCGCGATCGAGCCCGAGCAGGTGGCCGGCGAGCTCGCCCGGGCGATGGCCGAGGGGCACTTCCTCGTCCTGCCCCATCCGGAGGTGCGGGACTACTACGTCGCCCGGGCCGCCGACACCGACCGCTGGCTGCGGGGCATGTCCCGCCTGCAGCAGCGCATCGAGGAAGCGTGACCAGCGCTGACGGCGCTGACGGTGCTGACGGCCGAAAGGTAGGGAGCTGGCGATGAAGGCGTGGCTAGTCGGGCGGCATGGTGAGCCGGAGGACGTGCTGGAGCTGGCGGAGGTCCCGCGGCCCGAGCCGGGGCCGGGGCAGCTCCTGGTGCGGGTGCTCGCGGCGGCGGCCAACTTTCCCGACGCGCTGCTGTGCCGGGGGACGTACCAGGTGCGGGTCGCGCTGCCGTTCACCCCGGGGGTCGAGCTGTGCGGGGAAGTGGTCGCGACCGGGCCCGGCGTGACCAGCTTCGCGCCCGGTGACCGGGTGATCGGCGGCGTGGTGCTGCCGCACGGGGCGTTCGCGGAGCACGCGCTCATGAACGCGGCGCTGGCGATGCCCGCCCCGGAGGCCCTGGACGACGCGGAGGCGGCGCCATTCCACATCACTTACCAGACCGGGTGGTTCGGCCTGCACCGGCGGGCGGCCCTCCAGGCCGGGGAGACGCTGCTGGTGCACGCGGCGGCGGGCGGCGTGGGCAGCGGGGCCGTCCAGCTGGGCAAGGCGGCCGGGGCGCGGGTCATCGGCGTCGTGGGCGGCGACCGGAAGGCGGCGGTGGCGCGGGAGCTCGGCGCGGACCTCGTGATCGACCGGCACCGCGAGGACTTCGTGGCGGTCGTCAAGGAGGCGACTGGCGGGCGCGGCGCGGACGTGGTGTACGACCCGGTCGGCGGCGAGGCGTTCCGCAAGTCCACTAAGTGCGTCGCGTTCGAGGGCCGGATCCTGGTGGTCGGCTTCGCCAGCGGCGACATCCCGGCCGCCGCGCTGAACCACGCCCTGGTGAAGAACTACTCGATCCTTGGCCTGCACTGGGGCCTGTACGAGCGCCTGGAGCCGGCGGCGATCGCGGCCTGCCACGCTGAGCTGGCGCGCCTCGCCGCCGCCGGGGCGATCCGCCCGCTGATCACCGAGCGCCTGACGCTGGCCGACGTGCCTGACGGGGTCCGCCGCCTCGCGGCCGGCACCACCACCGGCCGGATCGTGTTCGTGCCGTAGGCGCCTCGAACCAGTCAGTAGCCACCTGCTAGAAGGCGGTATTTGACATCCTGTTCGAATGAACTTATATTCGCTCCAGAGACGCAGTGAGCCAGTAGCTTAGAACAAGCAGTGTTCTTAAAAGCATGCAGTGTGCCTGTCTTCCCCCGGGCGCGCGTAGCGCGGATCGGGTTCGGTGCTGGTCTGGCACTCCCCGCGCTGCGGTTTGGCTTGGCCGTCATGGCCACGGGATAACGCGGGATCAACGCATGGGCCGGGATTAACGCATGAGCAGGGTGTATGGCGAGCCGGTTGAGGTTCAGGCGCGAGCAGACGGGCGGCCGACCCGGTTCGCCTGGCGAGGACGGCTTTACACCGTGCGCGCGATAGTCGAGCACTGGGTCGTCAATCGGGAGTGGTGGACCGAGGCTGACCCCGGCCCGGCCACTCCGGAACTAGAGTTCTGGCGAGTCGAGGCAGCCAGCGGCCAGGGCTTCCCCCTGGGCACCTACGAGCTGCGTCGCGACGTGGCCGCCGGCAGCTGGACCCTGCGCCGGGTGGTCGATTGACCGCCCGGCCAGCTGCTCCGGCGCCGCTGCCAGCGACGGCCACCCCGGCGGGCCGCCGCACAGTAAGGATCGCCCGGACAAGGCCTGCCCAGCGGCTGGCTGCCCACCGGCGGGCTGCCCAGGAGCCGATCAACTGGCAGTCGGTTGCCCAGCGGCTGGTTGCCCAGCGGCTGGCTGGCCAGCGGCCGGTTGCCCAGGAGCCGATCAACTGGCAGTCGGCTGCCCGGCTGGTTGCCCAGCGGCCGGTTGCCCAGGAGCCGATCAACCGGCGGTCGGTTGCCCGGCAGCCGACCGGACATCAGCCGACCGGACATCAGCCGGCGGAACGGGCGGCCGGCTCGGCTGGCCGCCCGCCGGGCCTAGGAGGTGTCCGGACGATCATGAGGCGGGCGTCGGCCTCCCGGAAAAGATCTTGGAAGATTTTCCCCGCCAGAGCGGGAAAATCTTCCGCAACCGGAAAATCCTCCACGCAACCGAGTGACGCAAGGGCCGCAAGGGCCAGGCGAGGTGCCCGGGGCACCGGCTACCGAAGATCGCCAGGACATGCACTAGGCCCTGTCCTGGCGATCATGGGGGTGGCCAGCGTCTCGGGTTATCGGGAAGGATTTCCCTGTTGTGAAGGGTTTTCCGCGCTCTGGCGTGGAAAACCCTTCACAACCGTAATTTCCTACCGGAAAAAGGGCGACTGCTGTGGCGCGGGGGACGCGTGCGCCGGGATGGCCGGCGCTGGCGGCCCCTGGGGGCCGGGCCTTGCCAGGCCCTGGCCGGAACAAGGGCCAGGGCGAAGATCGACAGGACACGCACTAGTCGCCGGGCCTGGTTGCCCGGGCTGGCCGCCCGCTGAGCCGGGGGCCGGGAGTTGAGCGGTGGCGGCTGGCGCGCCGGATGGGGAGTGGGGGAGTTCACCCACCTGCACGTCGCGTCGTCGTACTCGCTGCGGTACGGCACGGCCAGCCCGGCGGCCCTGGTGGCGCGGGCAGCCGAGCTTGGCATGCCCGCCCTGGCGCTGACCGACCGAGACGGCTTGTTCGGGGCGTTCAAGCACGCGCTGGCGTGCTCAGAGGCCGGCCTGAAGCCAATCCTCGGCGTCGAGCTCACGCTCCGGTTCGACGCCGATCCCGATTCCCGGCGCGCCCCCGGCCCGGCGTTCCGTCCCGAGGCCAGCCCCAGTTCCGGATTCGGGCCAAGGTCAGGGCCGGGCCAAGGATCGAGGCCAGGGTCAGCCCCAGGGTCAAGGCCGGGCCCAGGGGCGGCCGCAGGGATGGGGGCAAGGCCGAGACCAGGATCGAGGCCGGGCCAAAGCGGCCGGGTCACGCTGCTCGCCCAGGGCCGCCAGGGCTGGGCCTCCCTCTGCCGCATCGTCACCGCCGCCCACATGGGCCCCGTCGCCCCATCCGCCGCCACAGCCCCTCTCGGCCCTACCGCCCCCACAGGCTCAGCCGGGCACCCTGGCCCCACCATCCGGCCCGGTTCCGCCGCCAGCGGCGGTCCTGCCGCATCCTCCGGTTTCGCCGCTTTCGCCGGTCCTGCTGCCCGGCCCGCTTCCGCAGCCCCCTTCGGTCCCGCCGTCCACCCCGGTTCCGCCCTCGGCAGCGGCTCTACCGTGCCCCTTGCGCCGGCGGCGCCCTCCGGCTCGGCCGGGCCTCCCAGCCCCGCTGCTTCCGTCCTTTCGCGTACTGCCCCGGTTCCTGGCGATGCCCCCGCTTCCGGCGCGGGTCCTGCGACCAGCGCGACTCCCGTTTTCGCGGCGGCTTCCGTTCCTGGTTCTCTCCCTGATGCGCCCGTTGCCTCCGGTGCCGGCGCTGCCTCTGGTGCCGGCGCTGCCTCTGGTGCCGGCGCTGCCTCCGGTGCCGGCGCTGCCTCCGGTGCCGGCGCTGCCTCCGGTGCCGGCCCTGCTGTCGGTCTTGCTGCCTCTGCTCCTGGTCCA
>DATBEM010000114.1:0-19800 GCA_036276115.1 Trebonia sp. | reverse complement strand
CCCCCCCCGCCCCGGCCACGGCTCTTATCCATGCCCGGGGAAGCCGGGACAACCGGCTGAGCGCAGTGCGCGGCCGGGCCCGGGCCCGTGAAAGGGAAAGGCTACTTGAGCAGCCGGGACAGGCGACGGTCAGCGAGTGGCTTGCCACCGGTCTGGCACGTCGGGCAGTACTGGAGCGCCGAGTCGGCGAACGAGACCTCGCGAATCGTGTCCCCGCAGGCCGGGCAGGACTGGCCGGCCTTGCCGTGCACCCGCAGGCCGGTCTTCTTCTCGCCCTTCAGGTCGGCCGCCGCCAGGCCCGACGAGCGCTGCACGGCATCGCGCAAGGTGGTCACGATCGCGTCGTGCAGCGCCGCGACCTCCTCCGGGGTGAAGCTAGACGCCAGCTTGAACGGCGACATCCTGGCGACGTGCAGCACCTCGTCAGAATAGGCGTTGCCGATTCCCGCGAGGATGTGCTGGTCGCGCAGCACGCCCTTGATCTGCATGCGGCGGCCGCCGAGGATCGCCGTCAGGGCATCGACCGTGAACGCCGGGTCCATCGGCTCCGGGCCCAGGCTCGCCACGCCCGGGACGTCAGCCAGGTCGCGGACCAGGTAGACGGCGAGGCGCTTTTGCGTGCCCGCCTCGGTCAGGTCAAAGCCAGACCCGTCGTCGAGCCGCAGCCGGAAGGCGAGGGGGCTCTTCCCCGGCTTGACCGGGGCCGTCGGCAGCTCGTCGCGCCACCGCAGCCAGCCCGCCCGCGCCAGGTGCATGACCAGGTGCAGGTCGCCCGCGCCGATGTCGAGGAACTTGCCCCGGCGGCCGACGTCGCCGATGGCGAGGCCGACCAGCGCGGTCAGCGGCGGATCAAATGTCTTCAGGACGGCGAACGACGCCGCGTCGGCCCGCGCGATGGCATGCCCGGACGCCTTGTCACGCAGGAAGGCGGCCAGCGCCTCCACCTCTGGCAGTTCGGGCACAAGGACATGCTACCGCCAGGTACCGGCGTTCGACCAGCTAGGAGGCCGGTACCAGCAGCTCGCGGAGGGCGCCGGCGCCAGCGCGGACATGGGTGGCGCCCTCTGCCGGCGTCAGAAGTCGTCGGCGGAAGTGGCCTCACTCCACAGGTCGAGGTCGGCGCGCTGGGCCTGGACCCTCCGCCAGATGGCGAAGCCGCCGACCACGAGCAGGGCAAGAATCAACAGCTTCTTCACTGAGCCGGACCCCTCACTCACTCGGAACTATTGCCGCCAGCCTACCGCTCAGCCGGCGAGCTCCTCCTCCAACTGTTGAAGGCTGCGGCCCTTTGTCTCCGGCACGCGGAAGTAGAAGTAACTCAGCGCGACCAGCGTCAGGCCGCCGAAGAGGAAGAAGACGCCCACGTTGCCGATCGCGTTCTTGAGCGTGAGGAAGGACACGGTCACCACGAAGTTGGCGGACCAGTTGGCGATGGTGGCGATGCTCATGGCGGCGCCGCGCACGTTGAGCGGGTAGATCTCGGCAATCAGCAGCCAGAACACCGGGCCGAGGCCAATGGCGAACGAGCCGGTGTAGATCAGCAGGCCGAGCACCGCGACGACCGCCCGGGCGCCGCTCAGGGAGTCCCCGGGGATGAAGCCGCAGGCCGTGACCACCATCCCGACCGCCATCCCGGTGGTGCCCGTGAGCAGCAGGACCCGGCGCCCGACCCGGTCCAGCAGCCGGATCGCGACGATGGTCATGAGCACGTTCACCGCGCCGTTGACCACGTTGGCGAGCAGGGCGCCATTGTCGCCGAAGCCGGCGTTCTGCAGCAGGTTGGGCGCGTAGTAGATGATCGTGTTGATGCCGGTGACCTGCTGGAAGACGGCGAGCAGGACGCCGACCATGAGCAACGGCCGCAACCTTCGGCCGAACATCTCCCGCACCCCGGTCGTCTCCGCGCGGCTGACCTCCTGCACCTCGCGGATCTCGGGGCCGATGTCGCCTGGCTCGCGCAGCCGCCCCAGCACCGAGCGGGCCTCCTCCACCCGGCCGCGCCGGATCAGCCAGGCCGGGCTCTCCCGCTGGAACAGCATCCCGGCGAACAGCAAGATCGCGGGGACGATGGCCAGGCCGAACATGAGCCGCCAGTTCTTGGTGTCGGCCAGCCCGTAGTCGATCAGGTAGGAGACGAGGATGCCGATGGTGATCGCGAGCTGGTTGAGGCTGACCAGGCCGCCCCGGATGCTCGGCGGGGCCGCCTCCCCGATGTAGAGCGGCACGACCATCGACGCCGACCCGACCGCCAGGCCGATGATCACCCGGGCGACCAGGAGCACCGTGAGGTCCGGGGTGAACGCGGCGAGCAAGACGCCGATGACGAAGATGCACGCGGTGACGAGGATGGTCTTGCGGCGCCCGATCTGGTCGGCCACCCGCCCGGCGATGGCGGCCCCGATCGCCGCGCCGACCAGCAGCAGGCTCGTGATCAGCTCCTGCTGGAACGACGACATGGGGTTGGCCTCGCTGTATCCCAGGTCGTTCTTCACGTACAGCAGCGCCCCGGAGATGACCCCGGTGTCGTAACCGAACAGCAGCCCGCCGAGGGCGGTGATCGCCGACGCGATGATGACGTTGCGCCGGACCTTCCTGGCCAGCCCGCTGAGCCCGTCCCCGTTGGCCGGCCCGGCATCGTGACGCCCGCTGGGTTCGCTCACTTGTCCCCCTAAGCCCCCGCGCGGCCGCAGCACACCAGCCAGCGCTCATCATCACTCACATCTCCCCCAATGCAAATTTCACAAAACACGATCACACATGGCATCACCGGCCTCGCCAGTCGCCGCGCCGCTGCCGGGAACCCCGAAATTTCGCGGCTGTTAGTATCCGGAAATGGACCGGCAGCTCGGGGGACGGCTGGAGGCGGCGCTCGGCGCGCTGCTCCAGCGCCGGACCCGGCTGGGCCTGTATGCCGAGCTCGTCGCCGGGATCGGCCGGGGCCTCGACATCACCTCCTACCCGATCCTCAGCGGCGTGGCCCGGATCGGCCCCGTGCAGGCTGGCCGCCTGGGCTCCGAGATCGGCCTGGACCGGTCCGGGGTGAGCCGGCACGCCAGCCGCCTCGAACAGGGCGGGCTGCTGGCCCGGGTGCCCGACCCGGGGGACGCGCGGGGCACGCTGCTCACCCTGACCGAGGACGGGGAGCAGGTCGTCGCTGTGCTGCGGGAGCGGCTCGCCGCGATCTTCGCCCGCCAGCTGGCCAGCTGGCCGCCGGATGAGGCGCTCGGCTTCGTCGCCGGCCTTGAGCGCTTCGTGCGCGAGGGCATCTAGCCCTCGCCATCTCGCCCTTCCGCCATCGCGTGAGCCCCGAAGCGGCTCCTCGGTAAGCGTGCGTTTCGCACGCTTACTGTGAGCTCGGCATCGACCCCGGGCCGCGGCTACGCCTGCTGCACCGGCAGATCCTGGCGGCCGACCCCGACCTGGCCCCGCCCCGTGCTCCCGGCGACCGCGATGGCCGGCTGCGCGACCTGGAGGCGCACGTGAGCCACCTGCGCGAGCAGGCGAAGGCCAAGAACTGGACTATCTGGGAGCTGGCCCACACCATTCACGCCCAGGCCCGCACGGCCACCCCGCTGCACGCCTGGCGACTGACCGCAGAGCTGACCCAGGCCGAACTAGCGGCCGAGGTCGCCCGCCACATCAGCCAGACCGGAGAACAGCGCATCCGCCCGCCATCGCCCTTCCAGATCGACCGCTGGGAAAGCGGCGAAGACCAGCCCGCCCCGGCCATCCGCGCCCTCCTGGCCCGCGTCCTACGCGAGTGCCTGGCCAATGCCCACCACTCGCCGCCCTTTTCACGGCAATAAGACCGCGAGCTAGGACCGCGAGCATTGTGTTTGGCTTTTCCGGGACCCTGACCCCGCAAAGCCCAAACAAAGACCGGCGAAAGCGGCACGGGAGGCGCACCGGGGTTCCAGGCGGTCGCCCCGCACCGCGACAACAACCGAACCAGGCAGCCACAGAGTGCGCACCGGGGGTTCCAGGGGGTCGCCCCCCTGGGGGATATAGACGCGATGACCCCGGTCCTCAAAGAGGACAGGGGTCATCCGTCATCGCGTGGGGATACCTGGACTTGAACCAGGGGCCTCATCCTTATCAGGGATGCGCTCTAACCGACTGAGCTATACCCCCAAGCAGCACACGTAGCCTACCGTATGCCGGGTACCGCATGTGCCGCCGAAACGGGGCTTGGCTAGTCCGTTTCGCGGAGGGTTACCTCGATACCGCCGATGCCCTGGGCGATCAGGTTGTACACCACTGCCCCGATCGTCGAGAGGGCGGTGATCAAGACGATGTTGAACGCGCCGAGCATGCCCGTGTAGCCGAGGATGCGCGATTCGGAGAACCACGATTTGACGTTGGTGCCCGCCTGGTCCTTGGAGGACGTCAGGGTGTTCACCGTGTGCTGCAGGGAGTCGAAGACGCCGAGGCTCGACAGCGCCATGTACAGCAGCGCGACGGCCACGAACAGCACGATGAACGCCACCACCGAGACGATGAAGCTGAACTTCATCACCGACCATGGCTCGACCCGCGACAGCGTGAGCTGGGCCTGGCGGCGAGAGTCCTTGCCCTTGCCCTTCTTGACGCTCACTGCGGGCCGGGTGCGGGTCGCGGTGCCTCCCGGGGCGCCCTGGCGCCCGCCGGAGTAGGCCGCTCCCGCTGCGGCGCCAGCGGCGGCGCCGCCGCCGATCACGCCCGAGGGACCGGTGTTGCCGCTGCGGCGGTAGGTGCTGGTCCCGCTGAAGGCGCTGCTGCCCGCGCTCGCGGGGGCACCGCCGGCCGGGCCGCCGTAGCTGGGCGTGGCGGGCGCGGGGTCGGCGTAGCCCGCCGACGAGCCGTACCCGGAGTTCCCGGCCGGCCCGCTGTATCCCGAGCCACTGCCGAACGACGACGATCCCGAGTACCCGGCGGGCGCGCTCTTGGGCGCCGGGGGCGGGGATGACGGCGCCGGGGCGGACGGGGAGCCTGTGGACGGCGGGGCCTCGGTCGCGCCCGAGCGGCCCGCCAGCCAGTTGTTAGGGCCGGTCATGGACCGCCAGGCCTGGCGACCGCGGTCCAGGCCCTTGTCGAGCTTGCTGTTGAAGACCGAGGCGGCCGCGCCGAGGCGCTCGACGGCGGAAGGCGCCTCGTCTGCTCCGGCCCCCGAGGCCGGGCTGACCGGGACGGTCGCGCCGGGAGGCGTGGCACCGGGACGAACCGCAGCCGGGGAGGGCGTGGTGCCCGCCAGCGGCTGGGAGCCGCTCCGGCCGCTGCCGGTTCCGCGGCTCGACGGCAGCACCGGCTCGGCTCGCGTGGTCATAGCCGCCGCGCTGGAGGCGGCCTCTCGCGAGGAGCTGTCGCGGGAGCCGCTGACCAGGCCAGAGCCGGCGTCCGGCTTGGCCGAGGCGGCCGGCCTGGTCTTGCCGACGCCGTCGGTCGTGGTCGTCCCGACCTGGTCCGACGGGAGCGGGACGTTGTCCTTCTCCCGCTCCCGGGACGGCTTGGCGGCCGCCGGAGCCTGATAGGAGGAACTAGCCGGGTAGGTGCTGCCGTTGCCGCCAGACGAGGAATCCCAGGAGGAGGCACTCCAGGTGGAGCTGTCCCACGAGAACGAGTCAGCGTCATCGGCCGCGCCAGCGTCCCGCTCGGCCCGGGAGGCCTTGTCCTTGGCCGGGGTGACGTTCGTCACCCTCGTTTCCTGGTGGCTCGCGTCATCGGCCGGCTTTGCCGCTGATGGCCGCGCCGTGCCCGAGTTAGCCGCGCCCGGCTCGACGTCCTCGGCTGTCGATGCCGTCATCACGGGCGGCTTCGCAGATCGTCCCGCCTCGTCCACGCGGTCCTCCTCGGTACCCACTGGTGTCCCTAGTAGCTTCAGCCGACACTATCCGACAGGGCGGGACTTTCCGGATGACATGGCAAATCCGAAACCCCCGCCACTTATCAGACGGTGTTGTCCCCTGGTTCGTTGCCTTCATCCGCATCATCAGCAGCGGATTCGGCGTTGCGTGCCAGCGCCACGACGCTGTGCCCCGATGCGAGGTTCATGAGGCGAACCCCCATCGTCTGCCGACCAGACTGCTTCACCTCGCCAGCCCGGGTCCTGATGACGCCGCCTGCTGAGGTGATCGCGAAGATCTCGTCTTCCGGGCGGACCATGAGCGCCCCGACGAGGCCGCCGCGGTCGTCTACGATCCGTGCCGTGATGACGCCGAGGCCGCCCCGGTTGTGCACCGGATACTCATCGGCCGGTGTCCGCTTAGCGTATCCGCCCTCGGTCGCTACTAGGACATCCTCGCCATCCCGGACAACGTACATGCCGAGCAGCTCGTCGCCCTCGTTGAAGCGCATGCCGATCACGCCCGACGTCGCCCGGCCGAGTGGGCGCATCTGCTCGTCGGTGGCGTGGAACCTGATCGCCTTGGCTTCCTTGCTGATCAGGAGCAGGTCGTCCTCGGGGTCCACCAGCCGGGCCGAGATCACCTCGTCGTCCTCGCGCAGGTTGATCGCGATCAGGCCGCCCGCCCGGGGTGAGTCGAAGTCCTCCAGGCGGGACTTCTTCACCAGGCCGGACCGGGTGGCGAGGACCAGGTACGGCGCCGCCTGGTAGTCCCGCAGCGTCAGCACCTGGGCGATGGTCTCGTCGGGCTGGAAGGCAAGCAGGTTCGCGACGTGCTGCCCGCGTGCGTCCCGGCCGGCCTCGGGCAGCTCATACCCCTTGGCCCGGTAGACCCGGCCCTTGTTCGTGAAGAACAGGATGTAGTTGTGGGTCGTCGTCACGAAGAAGTGATCGACGATGTCGTCGGTGCGCAGCTGCGCGCCCCGGACGCCCTTGCCGCCGCGCTTTTGCGCCCGGTACTCGTTGGTGTTGGTGCGCTTGGCGTAGCCGCCG
This sequence comes from Trebonia sp., assembly GCA_036276115.1. Taxonomy (GTDB): domain Bacteria; phylum Actinomycetota; class Actinomycetes; order Streptosporangiales; family Streptosporangiaceae; genus Trebonia. The sequence goes on along the minus strand of DATBEM010000114.1, from coordinate 12,929 downwards.
TGACTGATCGTCACGACGATGTCGGCCTCGGCGATCAGGTCCTCGTCAGTCACGTCACCCTCGGAGGCGACGAACTGGGTCCGCCGGTCATCCCCGTACTTGGCGACGATCTCGGCCAGTTCCTCGCCAATGATGGACCGCTGCCGCTCGGGCGAGGCCAGGATGTCCTCAAGGTCGGCGATCCGCGCCTCGAGCTCGTCCCGCTCGTTGACCAGTTCCTGGCGCTCCAGGGCGGCCAGCTTGCGCAGCTGCATGTCGAGGATGGCGCGGGCCTGGATCTCGTCGATCTCCAGCAGGGCCATCAGCCCGGTCTGGGCCACCGCGGCCGACTCCGACCGGCGGATCAGCGCGATGACCTCCTCGATCCGGTCGATGGCCTTGATCAGGGCGGCGACGATGTGCAGCCGCTCCTGGGCCTTGCGCAGCCGGAAACGGGTCCGCCGGACGATGACCTCGATCTGGTGCGCGACCCAGTACCGGATCACCTGGTCCAGCCGCAGCGTGCGCGGCACCCCGTCGACCAGCGCCAGCATGTTGACGCCGAACGAGTCCTGCAGCGGGGTGTGCTTGTACAGGTTGTTCTGGACGACCTTGGCGACCGCGTCGCGCTTGAGCACGATCACCAGGCGCTGGCCGGTCCGGCCGCTGGACTCGTCCCGCACGTCGGCGATGCCGGTGAGCTTCCCGTCGCGGACGAGCTCGGCGATCTTGGTGGCGAGGTTGTCCGGGTTGACCTGGAACGGCAGTTCCTTGGCGACCAGGCAGGTCCGGCCCTGGATCTCCTCCACGTCGACGACGGCCCGCATCATGACCGAGCCGCGCCCGGTCCGGTACGCCTCGCGGATGCCGCGCCGGCCCACGATCAGGCCCCTGGTCGGGAAGTCCGGCCCCAGGATCCGCTCCATCAGCCCGTCGAGCAGTTCCTCCCAGGCCGGGCGGCGCGGGTGGTCCTCATCCTCGGGCTCGGCCGGCTGGGCGGCCTCGGCGGGGGCCACCTCGAAGCGCTCGTAGTTCTCCAGGTACCACGCGGCCCCGGCCGCCACCTCGCGCAGGTTGTGCGGCGGGATGTTGGTGGCCATCCCCACCGCGATGCCCTGCGAGCCGTTGACCAGGAGGTTGGGGAACCGGGCGGGGAGCACCACCGGCTCGGCGGACCGGCCGTCGTAGTTCGGCCGGAAGTCGACCGTGTCCTCGTTGATGTCCCGCAGCATCTCCATCGCCAGCGGGGCCAGGCGGCACTCGGTGTACCGCATGGCCGCGGGCGGGTCGTTGCCGGGCGAGCCGAAGTTGCCCTGCCCGTCGACCAGCGGCATCCGCATCGACCAGGTCTGCGCCATCCGCACGAGCGCGTCGTAGATCGCACTGTCGCCGTGCGGATGGTAGTTGCCCATGACGTCCCCGACGACGCGGGAGCACTTGAAGAACCCGCGGTCGGGCCGGTAGCCGCCGTCGTACATCGCGTACAGGATCCGGACGTGGACTGGCTTCAGCCCGTCCCGCACGTCCGGCAGCGCCCGGCCGACGATGACCGACATCGCGTAGTCGATGTAGCTGCGCTGCATCTCCAGCTGGATGTCGACTGGCTCGGTGCGGTCGTGCTCCGGCGGATCAGTAGTAATTTCCGTCAAGGTTCTGAACCCTCTTTAAAGGCTAGATGTCAAGGAAGCGGACGTCCTTGGCGTTGCGGGTGATGAACGAGCGGCGCGCCTCCACGTCCTCGCCCATCAGCACGCTGAACAGCTCGTCCGCCTGGGCCGCGTCGTCCATCGTCACCTGCAGCAGCACCCGGCGGGCGGGGTTCATCGTGGTCTCCCAGAGCTCGTCGGCGTTCATCTCGCCGAGGCCCTTGAACCGCTGGACCGCGTCCCGCGGGCGGGGGTCGCGGCGGCCGAGCGCCATCCCCGCCTCGATCACCCGGTCTCGTTCAAGGTCGTTGAAGGCGTACTGGGCATCGACGCCGCGATCCCACTTGATCTTGTACAGCGGCGGCTGGGCGAGGTACACGTAGCCCGCCTCGATCAGCGGTTTCATGAACCGGAAGAGCAGCGTCAGCAGCAGCGTCCGGATGTGCTGGCCGTCGACGTCGGCGTCCGCCATCAAGATGATCTTGTGGTAGCGGAGCTTGGTGATGTCGAACTCGTCGTGGATCCCGGCCCCGAGCGCGGTGATCATCGCCTGGACCTCGTTGTTCTTCAGGACCCGGTCGATGCGCGACTTCTCGACGTTGATGATCTTGCCCCGGATGGGGAGGATCGCCTGGAACTGCGGGTCCCGGCCGCCCTTAGCCGAGCCGCCGGCCGAGTCGCCCTCGACGACGTAGATCTCCGACTTGGCCGGGTCGGTCGACTGGCAGTCCGACAGCTTGCCCGGCAGCGCCGAGGTCTCCAGCAGCGACTTGCGCCGGGTCAGGTCGCGGGCCTGGCGGGCGGCGATCCGGGCGCGGGCGGCCTGCATCGCCTTGTCGAGGATGTCCTTGGCCTCGCCCGGGTTGCGGTCGAACCAGTCCCGCAGTCGGTCGTTGGTGACCCGCTGGGTGAACGACTTGGCGACCGTGTTGCCGAGCTTGGTCTTGGTCTGCCCCTCGAACTGAGGCTCGGCCAGCTTGATCGAGACGATCGCGGTCAGGCCCTCGCGGATGTCCTCGCCGGTGAGGTTGCCGTCCTTCTCCTTGAGGAACTTCTGGTCGCGGGCGTACTTGTTCACGATCGCGGTCAGCGCCGCCCGGAAGCCCTCCTCGTGGGTGCCGCCCTCGGCGGTGTTGATCGCGTTCGCGAACGTGTGGACGGACTCGGCGTAGGTCCCGTTCCACTGCATCGCGACGTCCATCATCATTCCCTCGGTCTCGTCCGAGAAGTCGATGATGGACGGGTGGACGGGATCCTTGGAGGCGTTGATGTACCGGACGAAGTCGGCGATGCCGCCGTCGTACTTGTAGGTCACCGAGCGCGGCGCGACCTCGGCCGCGTCGGCCGCGTCCTCGTCGTCGGGGTTGCTGGGCCGCCGCTCGTCGGTCAGCGAGATCTTCAGGCTCTTGTTGAGGAAGGCCATCTCCTGCAGGCGCCGCGACAGCGTCTCGAAGGAGTAGTCGGTGGTCTCGAAGATCGTCCCGTCGGCCCAGAACGCCGTGGTCGTGCCGGTGCCGGACGCCGTCCCGCCCCGCTCGAGCGGCCCGAGCGGCACGCCCTGGGAGTAGGACTGGCTCCACATGCGGCCCTCGCGGCGGACCTCCACGTCCAGGCGGGTGGACAGCGCGTTCACGACCGCGGCGCCGACGCCGTGCAGGCCACCGGAGACGGCGTAGGACTTGCCGTCGAACTTGCCGCCGGCGTGCAGCGCGGTCATGACGATCTCGAGCGCCGGGCGCTTTTCCACCGGGTGGTCGTCCACCGGGATGCCCCGGCCGTCGTCGCGCACCCGGACGCCGCCGTCGGCGAGCAGCGTCACCTCGATGTCCGTCGCGTACCCGGCTAGTGCCTCATCCACAGAGTTGTCCACAATCTCGTAGACAAGGTGGTGCAGGCCTCGCTCGCCCGTCGAGCCGATGTACATGCCGGGGCGCTTGCGTACGGCTTCAAGGCCCTCGAGCACGGTGATCGACGTCGCATCATACGACAAACTGAAACTCCATCCCTGCGGCAGGAAGTCACCGGCGTACCCCGCCATTAGCCCTGTGACTACCTCTTATTTTAGCTGTGGTTACGGACTCCTGCGGCAGCCTTAACCGTACGTGTCGCCGCTGACCTGGACCATGAACCCGCACGCGACGCACCGTGCCCGCGCCTAGTTCGGCCCCCAGGCGGCGCAGCAGCTGCGGGGCCAGTAGCCGGACCTGAGTCGCCCAGGCCGCCGAATCCGCCGCTACCATGAGCTCCCCGTCATCGAACGCCTCCGGCCGGGTATGCGCGGCAAGGTCCGGCCCGACGACCTCCGCCCACCGGCCGAACACCGCCCCGACCGCCGCCCGCTGCCGCCACCCCCGGGCCGACAGCAACCCGCCCACGGCCGCGGTCAGCGGCTGCGGGTCATCACGCCGCACCCGGCCGCCGCCCGCGCCCGTCGCCCCTGCGCGCATGCCAGGTCCCCCCGGGGCCGCTCGCGCGCCCAGGGCCCCGGACGGGCGCTCGCCTCGCGCCCACGCGTCCGCCCGCGCCCGGGCCAGGGCCTCGACCGCCTGCCGGACCCGGTCGGAGTCAGCCGCCATGGCCACCCTGGCCGTCCCCGCCGCCGGGCACCGCGCCCGGATCGGTCCCGGCGCCCGGCTCCGGACCAGGGCCGGCCGAGGCCAGCCCGCCGCCAGACACGGTGAACCGGACGCCCGCCAAGATGGCGGGCACGTCCTGCGGTACCGCGGCGGTGACAAGCACCTGCTCGGCCCCGGCCACCAGCCGGGCCAGCCGGTCCCGGCGGCCCGCGTCGAGCTCGGCGAACACGTCGTCCAGGATCAGCACGGGGTCCTCGCGTCCCGCCCGCAGCAGCTCGAAGCTCCCGAGCCGCAGCGCCAGCGCCAGCGACCAGGACTCGCCGTGGCTGGCGTAGCCGCGCGCCGGCAGCCCCCGGATGGACAGCTCAAGCTCGTCGCGGTGCGGGCCGGCGAGGCACACGCCCCGGTCGAGCTCGCTGTCGCGCACGTCCGCGAGGGCCGCCCGTAGCGCTGCCTCGGCCGCCATCACTTTTTCCTTGTGGCTGGCCCGGCTCGTCCCCTCGGCGGTGCCCGCCTCGGCTTCCGGAGCCGGGGAGGCGATGTCACCAGGCACCCCGCCCGGCTCACCCGCCGCCTTGTCCGCCTGGTCGGCCGCCGCGGTGAACGAGCGCCGGTAAGCGATCGAGGCCGGGCCCTTGCCCATGTCGTCGTCCCCGCCGCTCGCAACGGCCAGGTAGGCGCGCTCGACGTGCGGCCGGACCGCCTCGATGAGGTGCTCGCGGGCGACGAGCAGCTCGGCCCCGGTCCGGGCCAGCTGCGCGTCCCAGACGTCGAGGGTGGCCATCACGGCCTCAAGGGAGCCTCGGCCGGCCCTGACGGCCTTCGGCCCGGCTGACTTCAGCAGGGCTGTCCGCTGCTTGAGGACCCGGTCGTAGTCCGCCCGGACGGCCGCGTACCGGGGCGCCATGGCGACCAGTAGGTCGTCCATGAAGCGGCGGCGCTCGCCCGGGTCGCCCTTGACGAGCGCTAGGTCCTCCGGCGCGAACAAGACCGTGCGCAGGATGCCGAGCACCTCCCGGGGCCGGGGGAGCGGCACCCGGTTCAGCCGCACCCGGTTGGCCCGGCCGGGGTTGACCTCGATCTCGACCAGGTTGTCGCGGGTGGCGTCGGCTACCCCGGCCCGGACGATGGCCTGCTCGGCCCCCTGCCTGATCAGCGGGCCGTCCTGGGACACCCGATGGCTGGCCAGGGTCGCGACGTAACCGACGGCCTCGACCAGGTTGGTCTTCCCCTCGCCGTTCGGCCCGCTGAAGATCGTGACCCCGGGCGCCAGCGAGACGTCAACGCTCGCGTACGAGCGGAAGTCAGTCAGGGCCAGCCGGGTGAGGTGCATAGGTTTCTTTGGGGTGTACACGCCAACCCCCGAGCCCCCTCCCGCATGTGGTTGCTGTCCGTACTTCCGCCTGCGCCGCACAGGACCCCGCGTGCCTTCGGCTTCCGGGGCCTGCGGGCTTACCGGGACCCGCAGGTCCTCGCTCACTGCGGCGCGCGAAGATCAGGGTGGGCGATCCATGCTAGCCGACCCGGCGGCCTGGCACGAGGACGCGTCGGCCCGGCGCACCGGGCCGACGGCACGCGCACTAACCGGCCGAGCGGATGGGCATGATGACGTAGCGGTAGTCGGGCTGGGCCTCGCCCTTGCCGGTGATGACGGCCGGCCGGGTCGCGGTGGTGAAGGAGATTCGCGCCACGTCGGAGTCGATCGCCCCGATGCCGTCGAGCAGGTACTGGTGGTTGAACGCGATCTGCATCGACTCGCCCTCGAAGCTCGCCTCGATCGCCTCGGTGGCCTGGGCGTCATCGCCCGTGCCGGCCTCGAGCAGCACCTCGCCCGGGTTGAACGTCAGCCGGACCGGGGTGTTGCGCTCGGCGACCAGGGCGACCCGCTTGACCGCGTCCGCGAACTGGGACGCCGGCAGCACGGCGACCGCCGAGAACTCGCTCGGCAGCAGCGTCTGGTACTTGGGGTACTCGCCCGACAGCAGCCGCGTCGTCGTCCGGCGGCCAGCGCCCTCGAAGCCGATGATCCCGTCCGTGCTCGCCCCGCTCGCGGCCTCAGCGGCCAGCGCGATGGCCACCTCCGCGCCTGAGGTCAGCGCCTTGGCGGTGTCGCTGAGCACCTTGGCGGGCACTAGGACGGCCGTGTTCAGCCCCGGGGTGACCGGGTTCCACCGCAGCTCCCGCACGGCCAGCCGGTACCGGTCGGTCGCTACCAGCGTGAGGGTGTCGTCGACGATCTCCACCCGGATGCCGGTCAGGGCCGGGAGGGTGTCGTCACGCCCGGCGGCGATGGCTACCTGGCTGATCGCCGAGGAGAACGTGTCGGCCCCGACGGCCCCGGTCACCTCGGGCATCTCCGGCAGCGTCGGGTACTCATCGGCCGGCAGCAGCTGCAAGGTGAACGTGGCGTTGCCGCAGCGGATGGTCATCTTGCTGCCATCGGTCGACAGGTCCACGGGCCTGTTGGGCAGGCTGCGCACGATCTCGGCCAGCAGCTTGCCGGAGACGAGGACGACGCCCGGCTCGTCGGCCGGGGCCGGGATGATCGCCCGGGCGGAGACCTCGTAGTCGAAGGTCGACAGGGTCAGCTCCCCGGCCGCCTGGATCCGGACGCCCGCCAGGACGGGCGCGGTTGGCCGCGCCGGAAGCGCGCGGGCGGCCCAGGCGACGGCCTCTGCGAGTGGGTCACGCTCAACTTGGAGCTTCACGGTACTTGCCTCCTGCCTTGTCGGGCCCCGCGTCCCCAGCGGACGATCCCGATGCGTTTGATCCTGCCGCGCGCGGGGCACCTACTACTCGGTTTTGAGCTTTCTTAGATAGATAGGAACGTCGTAGTAATAGGGCCTGTGGATTCTGTGGAGACCAGCGTCTTCCCAGCTCAGAGCTTATTTTTCGTCCACAGTGGGTGTGCGTGACCCGACGGCGTTCGGTGGGCTCTTGTGGGCCCCCAAAAGTTTCCCCCGCGTTCTCCACTGGTTGTCCACGGGTTATCCCAAGGTGGTCCACAGGGTTATCCACAGCCTGTGTCCACAGGTTGGGGGAAACGCCTGTGGACGCGTTGTGCATCCTGTTGCCAATTACCGGCCTCACTGGATTCAGCCCGTTCATCTCGCCGGATTCAGGTCCGGGCCTGCATCTTGATCCGGTTGGTGAGTTCGGTGACCTGGGTGTAGATCGACCGTCGCTCGGCCATCAGGCCCCGGATCTTGCGGTCGGCGTTGATTACCGTGGTGTGATCGCGCCCGCCGAACTGCTGCCCGATCTTCGGCAGTGACATGTCGGTGAGCTCGCGGCACAGGTACATGGCGATGTGCCGGGCGGTCACCAGGACGCGGGACCGGCTCGATCCGCACAGGTCCTCGATCGACAGGCCGAAGTACGCGGCCGTCTGCCCCATGATCGTCGCCGCCGTGATCTGCGGCCCCTGGGTCTCGGGGATGAGGTCCTTGAGCACGATCTCGGCCAGCTGCACGTCGACCGACTGCCGGTTCAGGCTCGCGAACGCGGTGACCCGGATGAGGGCGCCCTCCAGCTCGCGGATGTTGGTGGAGATCCGCGAGGCGATGTACTCCAGCACCTCCGGCGGCGCGTTAAGGCCCTCCTGGACCGCCTTCTTGCGCAAGATCGCGATGCGGGTCTCCAGCTCCGGCGGCTGGACGTCGGTGAGCAGGCCCCATTCGAACCGGCTGCGTAGCCGGTCCTCCAGGGTCACCAGGCGCTTGGGCGCCCGGTCGCTCGATATGACGATCTGCTTGCTGGCGTTGTGCAGCGTGTTGAACGTGTGGAAGAACTCCTCCTGGGTCCCTTCCTTGTTCTCCAGGAACTGGATGTCGTCCACTAGCAGGATGTCGATGTCCCGGTAGCGCCGCCGGAACCCGTCCTGCTTGCCGTCGCGGATCATGTTGATGAACTCGTTGGTGAATTCCTCCGAGCTCACGTACCTGACCCGCAGGCCCGTGTACAGCGTCTGCGCGTAATGGCCGATCGCGTGCAGCAGGTGGGTCTTGCCCAGCCCCGAGTCCCCGTAGATGAACAGCGGGTTGTAGGCCTTGGCGGGTGCTTCCGCGACCGCGACGGCGGCGGCGTGGGCGAAGCGGTTGCTCGACCCGATGACGAACGTCTCGAACGTGTACTTCGGGTTGAGGCGGGGAGAGGGCCGCGGGGCCGTCGCGCCCGGGATGACCGGGATGGGACCGGTGGCCGGGTGCGAGGCCGGCGCGTGCGGCCCGCTGCCGGGCGCGGGCGCAGGCCCGTCTTGCCCGAGCCCGCCTGGCGGGCGCAGCGCGCCAGGCGCGTGCAGTCCGCCTTGCGGGTGCCCGCCGGCCTGGTGCGGCCCGGAGTGCAGAGGCTGGTGCGGGCCGCCCTGGGCGGCGGGGAAGTCCCGCTCGACGGGGGAGTCCGCTCCCCGCCAGGGTGGCTGGGCGCCGTAGTCCGGGCGTCCGCCGCCGTAGTCGCGGCTGGCGTAGTCCTGGGCGCCGTAGTCGGCCGGCCCGTAGTCCGGGGCGTTGTAGTCGCGGTAGGGCTGGCCGCCGTAGCCCGGGCCCAGGCCGTACTGGCGGGAGTCGGCGTAGGCGGGCGGGGCGCCGTAGGACTGCTCGCCATAGCCGCCCGGGCCCGGGGTGTCGGGGCCCGAGTGCGGCCCGGGGGCCTGGTGCTGCGGCTGGTGATCGGGCGCCTGCCCCCGGCCGGGCATGATCCCTGGCAGCAGCCCGGGCTGGAACCCCCCCAGGGGGATCCCCGGCTGGTGCTCGATCGCCGGCCCGCGCCCTGGTTCGGGCATCGGGACCGGCGGCGCGGGGCTGCCGGGACTCGGGTCGACCGTCACCGCGAGCTGGATGCCCCGGCCGAGCTCGCGGGAGAGCGCATGGGTCACCAGCGGCCGGAGCTTGGTCTCCAACTGGTCCTTGACGAAGGCGTTCGGGGTCGCGATGAGCGCGGTGCTTTCCACAAGCCCGAGGGGCCGCGATAGCTTCAGCCAGGCGAGCTGACTCGGCTGTACATGCAGCTCAGCGAGGCCATCCAGGCACCGCGCCCAGACGTCGGCGAGATCAATTTCAGCCACCGCTATGCTCCCCCCGCCATGTTGTCCACAAGCTAGTCCACAAGCTGTTGCGCGATTTTCCACAGCCTAGCTTTGCCGGACTGTTTGCGCTCGCCCAACGCGCAAGGTGGGCCTCGGCGGGGCGAGCACCGGCTGATGGGCGTAGCCTGGTGGACAACCCTGGGCCTGGCCTGATGCCGCAAGCCACGCGGTCAGTTTGACCTGCGCTGCGATGCCCCTTACCGTTAACAGGCTGACCCTTAGATTCGCATCAGATACCTATTCCCTGGAGCTCCAGTGAGCAAGCGTACGTTCCAGCCGAACAACCGCCGCCGGGCGAAGACCCATGGCTTCCGGCTTCGGATGCGTACCCGCGCCGGCCGGGCGGTCCTCGCCTCGCGCCGCGGCAAGGGTCGCGACCGCCTCTCTGCCTAAGCGGGCGGGCGGCCAGCCGGGCGAGCCTTGTTCGCCGCGGGCCGAGCCGCATGCTTGCCCGGGGACGCTCCCGCACTTCGAGTAGGCCGGCCAGCGTTGCTCGCTGAATGCGGGCCCAAGGTTATCCGTCATCCGGGCAGCTTCCTGGAGCCAGCGGCGTTTACCCACAGGGGTAACCCGGGATCGTCAGGCCCAGCGAGCCACGAAGGAGGCGTTGTGCTGCCGCAGCAGGCACGGGTAAGGCGGCCACAGCAGTTCCGGCTCGTGACGCGGACAGGGCGCCGGGCGGGCGGCCGGGCCGTCGTTGCTCACCTGCTCCTTGTCCCAGATGGTGAGCCGGCGAGGGTAGGCTTCGTGGTTAGTCGTGCGGTCGGCTCCGCTGTGGTGCGAAACCAGGTGAAGCGGCGACTCCGGGAGGTCATGCGAGGGCGCCTCGCAAGCCTGCCGACGGGGTCCATGCTCGTGGTTCGCGCTCAGCCGGCGGCTGCCGATGCTCGCCAGGCCGACTTGGCCGCCGATCTTGACCTGGTACTCCAAAGACTGTTGCGGCGGCAGGCGGAAGCTGTGACGCAGGGGCGCTCATGACTGATGGTGAAGACCGGGAAGCGGGTCCGCGGGTCGGTATCGCGGCACGCGCGCTCATCATGCCTGTCCTGGGTTACCGGCGGTTCATCAGTCCGCTGCTGCCGCCAGCCTGCCGCTTCCACCCGTCCTGCAGCCAGTACGCCCTCGAGGCGCTGCAGGTGCACGGGGCCGCGCGCGGCTCGTGGCTGGCGGTGCGCCGCCTCGCCCGGTGCCATCCCTTTAACCCAGGCGGATATGACCCCGTGCCGGGGCGTGTAACCGTAACCCCCGCGAGGCCTCAAGGAGTTACCAGGTGAGCTTGAGCTTCCTCAGCCCGCTGTACGACGTGGTCGCATGGGTGATCATGCGCATCCATGCGGTGCTGGCCATCCCGTTCGGCGCGGACTCCGGGGCGGCCTGGGGCCTGTCCATCGTCTTGCTCGTGATCTTCCTCCGCTTGATCATGCTGCCCCTGTTCGTCAAGCAGGTGCGGTCCCAGCAGCGGATGCAGCAGCACATGCCGCAGCTGCAGGAGATTCGCCGGAAGTACAAGAACGACAAGCAGAAGCTCAACGAAGAGACGATGAAGTACTACAAGGAGAACGGGGTCAACCCGCTCTCCGGCTGCCTGCCGCTGCTGGCGCAGTTCCCGGTCTTCATCTCGCTCTTCAACGTGCTCAAGGCGGTCGCCCAGGACCGCCCGCAGTACGGGCTGACCCCCGCCGTCCTGGATAGCGCCAAGCACGCGCGCGTCTTCGGGGTGTCGCTGGCGGACACCTTCCTGCACAGCACCACGCCCTGGTCGGTGCGCGGGGTAATCCTCGCCTCGGTCCTGATCAGCGCCTGCACGACGTTCCTGACCATGTGGCAGAGCCAGCGGCGCGGCATGATGCAGCAGGGGCCGGTTGACCCGGACAACCCGATGGCGCAGTCCCAGAAGATCATGATCTACATCGCGCCGCTGTTCGCGCTGTCCGGCCTGTACTGGCAGTACGGCCTGGTCATCTACTGGGTCACGAACAACCTGTGGACGCTCGGCCAGCAGTACTTCCTGTTCCGCAACCTGCCCATCGTGAGCAGCTCCACGGCCGGGTCAGCGGTGGCGCCGTCGAGCGGCGCCAAGGCGGCCGGGACCAAGGCCAGCACCACGGCCAGGCCGGGTGGCACCGCCCGGCCGTCGGCGAGCGCGACGAGGCCGGGCGCAGCAGCCGCCAGGACGCCAGCCGCGCGAGCGACCGCGGCGAGGCCTGCGGCCGGGGCCAAGGCCGCCGGGGCCAGGCCTGCCGCCTCCCCGGCCCGCCCCGCTAGCGCCGCCCAGCCGGCCCGGGGCGCGGCTCCGGCCAGGTCGGCCCAGCCGGTCAAGGCGCGCGAGTCGGGCGCGAAGGACGCAGCGACTAAGGACAGTGCGGCCAAGGACAGTGCGGCTAGCGACAGCGCGGCTAGCGACAGTGCCGTGACCGCTGCCCGGCCGCCGGCCCCGGCCGCCAAGGCCGGGACCAGGTCGGGCGTCAACGGCCAGGCGAGGCCCGCCACCGTTTCCGACTCCGCCACGCAGGGCAGCGGACGAGGACGGCTGTTCGGCCGGAGCAAGCCCGAGCCCGAGCCCGCGCCGGCCGCCGAGGAGAAGACAGTCGCCCGGCAGCAGCCGGTCCGGCAGACACGCAGCAAGCGTTCGGGCAAGAGGTGAGCGACGGTGGGGGATGTTCCTGGTGAGGAGTTCGGCACGGTGGTAGCTACCGAGGGCCTGCCCGGCGTGGCAGGCCTGGAGCCAGACGACGACGATCTGGACGATGAGTTCGAGGACGTCGAGGACGCGGAAGGCGATGACCTCGAAGACGACGCCGACGAAGACGACGCCGACGAAGACAGCGAGGGCGACGAGGCCGACGACGTCGACGACGAGGCTGACGATGAGGACGACGGCGAGGACGATGAGCCGCTCGATGAGGAAGCCGAGCTGAACCTGCTGGAGCAGGAAGGCGAGATCGCGGCCGACTACATCGAGGGCCTGCTCGACATCGCCGACCTTGACGGCGACATCGACATGGACGTCGAGGGCGACCGTGCCGTCGTGTCCGTGGTCGGCGCCACCCTCGATGAGCTGGTCGGTGAGGACGGCGAGGTCCTGGAGGCCCTCCAGGAGCTGACCCGGCTCGCGGTGCACCGGCAGACCGGGGTCCGTGCCCGGCTGATGCTCGACGTCGGCGGCTTCCGGTCCCGGCGCCGGACCGAGCTGGCCGACCTGGGCCGGCTGGTGGCCGACGAGGTCGCGCGGACCGGCGAGCCGAAGAAGCTCGCGCCCATGTCCCCGTTCGAGCGGAAGATCATCCACGATGCGGTGGCCGACGCTGGCCTGCGCAGCGAGTCGGAGGGCGAGGAGCCGCATCGCCGGGTCGTGGTCTTCCCAGTCGGCTGAGGCCCGCGCCGTGTCCGAGGCGGAGCTAGCGCCCCCGGCGGCGGCCGCCGAGGTCTTCGGGGAGGGCCTGGAGAAGGCACGCGCGTACGTGGCCCTGCTGGCCTCCGAAGGGGTGACCCGGGGCCTCATCGGCCCCCGGGAGGCATCCCGGCTCTGGGACCGGCACCTGCTGAACTGCGCCGTCGTGGCCGAGCTGCTGCCCGCCGCGGGGGAGCTGGTGGACATCGGCTCCGGGGCCGGGCTGCCAGGGATAGTCCTGGCCATCATGCGGC